>JAGBHI010000070.1 GCA_017935575.1 Bacteroidales bacterium
AGTATTCCAAAATATACCCAATTATAGCGTAACAGTAGTAAGCAGTGGCAATGGAACAGTAAGTAGCAGTTCAAGCAGTGTACAAGAGGGCGGCAGTGTAACCTTAACCGCCACCCCCAATAGTGGCTATGTATTTAAGAACTGGACCTTAAACGGCAACGTAGTAAGCACCCAAAACCCCTATACAGCCACTGTAACAGCCAATAGCGTATATGTAGCCAATTTTGAAAAAGACCTATATAATGGTCATGAGTACGTAGACCTCGGCTTGTCGGTCAAATGGGCAACCTGCAACGTAGGCGCAACAACGCCGGAGGAGTATGGCGATTACTTTGCATGGGGTGAGACTGAGACAAAAGATACATACAATTGGAGTACCTATAAATATTGTAATGTAGATAAGTATTCATTAACAATTACCAAATACTGTACAGATTCAGAATATGGCACAGTAGATAATAAAACCACATTAGAACTTTCAGATGATGCAGCCTATGTAAATTGGGGAGGCAGTTGGCGTATGCCAACAAAAGCAGAACAAGATGAGTTAAGAGATACAAATAACTGTACATGGATATGGACAACTCAAAACGGAGTAAACGGATATAAAGTAACAAGCAAGAAGAACGGCAACACTATTTTTCTCCCTGCGACGGACATTCGCGACGATAGCGATCCCGCCAAGGTGGGCGGTTTCGGCTACTACAGGTCAAGTTCGCTCAATACTTACAGCGACGAAGGCTCTTTCAGCTTGAACTTCGATTCTAGCAGTGTGCACTGGGGAGGCTTATTCCGTTACTACGGAGTCTCTGTCCGCCCCGTTTGCCCATAAATTTAAACGCTTGCGTTTAAATTTAGTTTTTAGAATAACACTCAATAATAAGCAAGAGGTTGTAACGTAATAGTACGCGTTGCAACCTCTTGTTGTATTTCCCCGATTTTGGTTGTTTTTTTCGGAAAAGATACACAGAGTTTGCAACCAGACAAGTAGGGACACACCATGCATACAAGGTATTTGTGAAACAAATAGGGGCTGTGTCAAAATACAAATATATCTGTTATCTTTTTAATTCAGAAGGTAATCAAATATATTCATCATGATAATGCCGTTTGGCATGGTATGTGTTGGTATATTATCTGTTGTAATAATTATTTTTGTAAAATAGTCGTTAGTAAGGGTAAGAGAACGTTGTTCTTGGTTCTTTTTCTCCTCATTTGGTAACGAATATGCAGATTGTATATATAATCTTTCACTGCCTTTGTTACAAACAAAGTCAATTTCAAGAGTAATTCTAATAGTTTTATCTTCATCATTTTTCTGATAGAATGTAACACTTCCTACATCTACTTTATAACCATTACCAACAAGATGGTTATATATGATGTTCTCCATGATATGAGTTGGCTCTAATTGACGGAAATTCAAAAGAGCATTACGCAATCCAAGGTCAGCAAAATAATATTTGTATGGAGTGTCAATATACTTCTTCCCTTTAATATCATAGCGAACTGCTTTCTCAATGAGGAATGAGTCTATAAAGTAATCTATATAGGTTTTTATTGTATTGTGACTTATTTTTACCTTTTTCTCACTAACGAATGTATCTGCGAGTTTGTTGGGATTAGTTAATGCTCCTATATTTGATGCCAAGAGACAAAATAATTCTTCTAATTCAGCATCATTTTTTATTCTATTACGGTTTATGATATCACTTAAATATGTCTCTTTAAGCAGCTCTTGAAGAATTTCTGCTTTTCGTGCTTTATCCTTCTCAATGACAACCATTGGCAGCCCCCCATAATAAATGTAATCTCGCCACAATGAAGAAGTATCTTCATCTGACATTTCTTTTATTTCTTTAAACGAAAGTGGTTGAAGATGGATTTGAACTCCGCGTCCTCTGAATTCTGTAACTATATCTGAAGAGAGGAATTTAGCATTACTTCCTGTTACATATATATCAAGATTCTCAATATGTAAGAACCCATTAAGAACATCAACAAAACTTTCTAACATCTGAACTTCATCAATTAACACATAATACATTTGTGAATCTTGCTTTGTCAAATTCTCTACATATTCATATAAAGTTTCTGCTTTGCAATATTTTCGGTGTACAAATGAGTCAAGTTGTATTTCAATAATATGCTCGGCATCAACACCATTGTTCAAAAGATGTTGCTTATAAAGATTGAATAGCAGATACGACTTGCCAACGCGTCGTAACCCTGTAACAATCTTTATCAAATGATTGTGCTTGCTGCTTATCAACTTTCTGATGTATTCTGCTCTTTTAAATCTCATATAAGTATAGTTTTTGTGTATTTACACAGTTTTCGTCTGCAAAGATAGCGATTTAATTAAAAAATAGGAATTTTGTCTCTATTATTTCCCCTATTTTGTTATTGTTTTGAAAGATTATTTAGTTTTATTAATCTAAAAACTACCCCGAAGGGGCAACAAAGTTGACAACTAAAAACTAACAACTGAACCTATTCATTCCCTTGAAAAAGTGTAACAATATCTTGTATATTCGTTGGAAAAAGTGTAATAGTATTAAATTATTCCCTTGAAAAAGTGTAACAATATCTTGTATATTCGTTGGAAAAAGTGTAATTTCGCCTGCAAATAAATATTGTAAACGATGCTTAAACGAAAGATTGAGTTGGTTTTGGCTGAATGGAAAAGCTCTGAAGCCAAAAAGCCACTTGTGATAAAAGGAATTCGCCAATGTGGTAAGACTTATATTGTAAAAAAATTTGCAAAGGAGAATTATGAGAGTGTAATTTATATGAATTTTATTCTTGAACCAGATAAAAAGTTGGCCTTTGCGAACAATATAGATGTTGATACGATAATTTTGAATTTATCTGCCTTGATACCGGGTAGCCGTTTCATTAATGGAAAGACTTGTATTATTCTTGATGAGATTCAAGAATGTAGAGAGGCGCGGACTGCTTTAAAATCATTTCAAATAGATGGTCGTTTTGATATTATAGCAACAGGTTCGCTCTTGGGTGTGAGAGGATATGGTAAAAGCGATAAAAAGGAAGATGGACAGGACTCTATACCTGTTGGGTATGAAACGGTGGTTGAAATGTATCCTTTGGATTTTGAGGAGTTTTTATGGGCTAATGGTGTAAATGATAAGGTTATTGATTCGGTTAAAAGTTGCTTTGATAATGAGTCAATAGTTCCTGAAGGTATCCACAAAGTAATGATGGAGTTACTTTACAGATATGTCATTGTTGGGGGGTTGCCGGAAGTTGTAAATAGGTTTCTTGAAACTAAAAACATTGAACTTACATATCAACTTCAGTGCAATCTTATTGATGAATACAAAGAGGATATGGTCAAGTATGCAGATGATTTTGACAAAGCGCGTATTCGTGAGTGTTTTGAATCAATACCCAAACAATTAGCTAAAGAGAATAAAAAATTCCAATTTTCTGTAGTCCGAAAGGGGGGTCGTTCGTCTCAATATATAGGTAGCATACAATGGCTTGAAGATGCAGGATTAGTTCAAAGATGTTACAATACTCATATTACAGAATTGCCTCTTGAGGGAAATTCTATTAAGGAGTGTTTTAAGTTGTACACTATGGATATAGGATTGTTTGTGGCTATGCTTGATTATGGTACTCAGGTGGATATACTAAAAGGTAATATTTTAGGTTATAAGGGTGCTATTTTTGAAAATCTTATGGCAGATTTTCTCTGTAAGTCGGGACAGAAATTGTATTATTTCCAAAAAGATAGTGGTCTTGAATTGGACTTTCTTGTGCGATACAAGAGCGAATGTGTAGTGCTTGAGGTTAAAGCAAAATCGGGCAAAACAAAGAGTTTAAAAACAGTTCTGAAGAATAAAAATGTTTATCATGTTAATAAAGCCTTTAAGCTTGGACAATATAATGTAGGGCGTGAAGGTGAGGTGCTTACAATACCTCTTTATATGGGCTTCCTTATTAAGGATAATCTTGCAAATGTTGTAGTTCCTGATATTGATTTGAGTTTGTTGTCATAAAGTTTTATATGACCAATGTTACTCATTAGTGTCCCATAAAATAATTAGGGACGAGTTAAACATTAAATAAATTAGGCCCATTAAAGCCGAATCGGTCTTTGTCATATTGAAATTTAGTTTTGTCAAAGAGGTCTTTCAAGTGTGTTTTGTCAGTAAGCGAA
>JAGBHI010000071.1 GCA_017935575.1 Bacteroidales bacterium
AGAATACATAATCCCAAGCTGATACGTCTTCCATTGCTGTTGCATTAAAATGGATAGTTTCAAGTGCCGAACACTGAGCAAATGCATAGTCTCCAATGAAAGTAATGTTATATGGTATGGTGATATTAGTAAGGTTTACACAGTAATAAAACGCTTTATCTCCAATACTCGTTAAACTTTCGGGGAGATTTATTTCTGTCAAAGAGTCACAATGATTGAACGAATATTCGCCGATACTTTCGCAAATGCTGTTTTCTTCGAAATGAACTATGCTGATCTTTGTTTCGGTAGAACCGGCATACAAATCATATTTAGAGAATAAATAAGCTGGGATTCTCGTTACATTTGAGCCGACATTCACTTTAATTCCATTTCCGTTTATTCCTGCGTAATAAAATGCCCGTGCATCAGAATCAAGATCATTCATAGTTGCAGCATTAAAGTTTATTATTTCCAACGCCGAACAATTTTCGAATGCGTATCTTCCTATTGTTACAACGGCTTCTCCAATGTTGAGCGTGGTAAGCGCGGAGCAATTATAAAAAGCTCTGTCACCTACGTTTATGGAGTTGATAGAAAGTGTTGTCAGTCCCGCACAACCGTAAAATGCACTATCCCCTATGTTAACGGCGTTGATAGCAAGTGTAGTCAGTCCCGTACAACCGTAAAATGCACTCATACCGATCTCTGTAATACCGTCGGGAAGTTGTAGCTCCACAAGGCTTGAAACACCGGAAAACGCCCCCGCACTGATGATTGTGCAAACACTACCGTTTTCGAAATTTATACTTGCTACATTTGGAGAAGACGAGCTACTTTCACAGCAGAATAAATACGCTGGAATTCTTGTCACCTTTGATCCAAATGTAACTTTGATTCCGTTGGAGTTTTGTCCTGCACAAGAAAAAACATTATTGTTTGAGGATAAATCATTCATTGCAACGGAATTAAAGTATAAATGTTCAAGAGCCTTGCAATTATAAAAGGTACGCTCCCCTATGTTTGTTACGCCATCACCAATAGTTACACTTGTCAATCCGGAACAACCAGAAAACGCATAATTGCCGATGCTTGTTACAGTATTTGGGATATTTATGCTTTGCAAACGAACGAAACTGGAAAAAGCATATTCTCCTATTGAAGTAACGCCTTCTGAAATATTAACCTTGGTTATTAGTGAATCATACATACTCCACGGACGGCTTGAATATGTCATATTTCCGCTTCCCGTAATATCCAATTCATACGTTTCGTTTCCATTGTTATAAAGCTTTGCTACGAGAGACCCGTCAAGATTAGCGGATATATCATAGATTGCCTCATAAGGCTCTTCCTTTTGACAATCGATGCAAATGTGATTTTTATAATCGTGAGTTACCGTTCCTGCATACTCATAGCGAAGGCAGGCATCATCAACAACTGAAATATAATAATGTACCGCATATCCATAGTTATCTTTTATGGTTATTATCCAAACATAATCGTCCATTGACGAGCCATCTTTAGTGTATATTTCATAAGTATTGCTACTCACAAACCCCGAGTTATAAAGTACCGTTGTATCGGTTCTTGAACGCCATAAGATATGTCTGTAAGACAAATCACCGACTCCACCTGATGCCGTTACAGTATATCTTACCGAGGAAAAATGTCCATCTGTTATCTCATAAGATGTTTTTTGAATATTAGCTGTTATAGGGGCTACATTGCAGGTGTAGTTATCACCGCATACCGAACACGTATATGTAGTTAAAGCCTCAGAAACGCAACTTTTATCGGTATATACCGATAGCGAATATTTGTGTGCAGCCGGAATACTTATTTGTTCCACCAATACCGTACCACAAACACCGCAGTGACTACCTTCAGTCAACCCATTAGATATACAGGTGCTTTCCACATAGGGATCAATAACAACAGTATGCTCTACTTTGTCGATAACAGTTACCTCTCTGCTCATTTCAACACCGCAGATAGAACAATATATGACCTTGTCGTAAGAGCCTTCCAACTCGCAAGTAGAATCAACATAGTTCTCCTGTACAGCCATTGCAGGAATGTGTGTTGCTTTCTTTGCAATCGTCTTTGTTTCTCTGCTTAATTCTTTATCGCATACAGAACAATAAACAACTTCATCATAATAACCTGTATCTTTACATGTAGAGTCAACCAAGTTTTCTGTTGTTGCTTCGTCTTCGGTATGAGTTGTCTTTTTCTCTATGGTCTTCTGAACACGGCTTAATTCCTCACCGCATTCGGTACAGTAAACCACTTCATCATAAGTACCTGTTTCCTTGCAAGTGGAGTCAACCTTGTTTTCTACAATGGCTGTTCCCGCTGTATGAGACTTTTTGGGAATTGTAATGGTGTTTCTATTCAGTTCCTTACCGCACACAGTACAATAAACAACCTCGTCATAAGATCCTTTTTCATCAAATGTAGAATCTACATAATTCTCTTGTTGAGGTTCACCCTCTGTGTG
>JAGBHI010000072.1 GCA_017935575.1 Bacteroidales bacterium
ATCTTTGAAAAGAGTATATTCAAATTTTGAATAATCTTTAAGTAACGGTTTAAGGTTGTTTGGTAAGGGTGTGGTTTTAAATTTTGATTTACCAACTTTTATAGGGGAGTAGTTGCCGTCGGCTTTACGTAAAGCCGTAACTGTAAAACCTTCTCCTATAGTTTTGTGAGGCATAAAACGGTAAAACGGTACACTGCCTTTAAGGGCTTTTGTAATACCCCATTCGCTATTCAACTTTACCTCTTCAAGAGGCTCTGCATCAAACTCCTCAACCAAAAATTTAGCAATATCCTCATTCTCCTCTAAATTGTATGTGCAGGTGCTATATATTAATAGTCCGCCGGGTTTCAGAGCGTTCCAAACATCACTTAAAATTGATTTTTGACGCTCAACGCAAAGATCTACATTGTCAATACTCCATTGAGTAACCGCCTCATTATCTTTGCGGAACATTCCCTCTCCCGAGCAGGGCGCATCAACTACAATCACATCAAAGGTGTGTCGTAATTTACCATAGTCGGCAGGGGTGTTATTTGTAACAATAGAGTTAGGATAGCCCCACTTTATAAGATTTTCGGCAAGAATTTGCGCGCGTTGTGGAACATACTCGTTTGCTACAACAAAACTACCTTTGGGTAACGAAGCAAGTGCAAGAGTGGTTTTACCTCCCGGTGCTGCGCATAAGTCAAGCACTCTTACAGGCTTATCAATAAAAGTTTTTAGGATTTGCTCAACAAACATTGACGATGCCTCCTGAACATAATATGTTCCTGCATGAAACAGAGGGTCAAAAGTGAACGAAGGTCGCTCCTTTAAATAATATCCATTGCTACACCAACCTACACTCTCTGCATTTACGGGAGTGGCACTGCATTTTAGCGGATTAACCCTTATTGATATAGGTTGAGGCGTCTCCAATGCTTTAGCAAAAAGGTCAAACTCTTCGCCTAAAACATCTCTCATTCGGTTGGTAAAATCCAAAGGTAGGTTCATCGGGGATATTTTTTCACTGCAAAGGTATAAAAAATCAGACTCAAATACTAAATGAGTTCTTTTTTCTGTAAAGTAAATAAGAACTTTAATCCTCCTTTTTCTGATTTTAAGGCTTTAATCTCTCCTCCATGAAATAAAACAGCATGTTTTACAATTGATAGTCCCAATCCTGTACCTCCCATTTTACGAGAACGGCCTTTATCCACGCGGTAAAATCTTTCAAAAAGATATGGCAGATGTTTTTCATCTACTCCTATTCCGTCATCTTCAAATGTAACAGAATAAAGATTGTTGTTATCTTCAATATCAATATATATATTTCTTGCCTCGGAATAAGCAATGCTGTTCTCAATTAAATTTTGGAATATAGATATTATTAGAGACTGATTTCCCTCAATTTCAATATTTCCCTCTATGTGACTGTTTATCCTTATCTCTTTCCCTTTTAAGGTAATTTCAAATTCGGAAAAGATATCAGATATAATATCTTTTAAATTTATAGCTTCTTTTTGGATTAATTGTGAGCCCTCCTCCAGTCGTGTTATTAGAGATATGTCGTTTAACAAGTGTCTGAGACGTTCGCAATTTTGGTAACATCTTAAAATAAGTTCATTCCGTTTCTCTTCTTGCAAATCAACCGAAAGTAAGGTCTCTAAACATACCTGTATTGATGCAATAGGAGTCTTTAACTCATGGTTTATATTATTTGTAAGTTGCTTTTTAATTCTTATTTTATCTTGCTCCTGATTTATGGCAAGCTGATGCTCTTTGTCTCTTTCTAATATGGTTTCTTGTAAGTTTGTGTATAAACTTATTATATGTTTTGATATCTCTCCGAGTTCATCGTTTGGGAAAGATTCTTCGTTATAAACAGTTTCTCCGCGTTCGGCTTTTTTTGCAAAATTATTAAGCCTTGAAATATGTTCTCCTAATCTGTGGGTTACAAAATACCCCAAACAGCTCATTAATAGGGTAATAGCAAACATTATCCAAAAGAAGGTCATATCTGCTTCAAGTAGCTCTTTTAATGAATCGGAGTATGGAATAGCAGTTCTGATTATTATATTCTTACCTTTGGTCGCAGAGTAAAAATATTTTTGACCATCGCTATCTGATACTCTGTCAATAGTATAACCTCTACCGTTTTTTAATGCGCTTATTATTTCTGAACGGTTGGCATGGTTGTTCAGCATTGTAAGGTCAACAAAGTTATCAAAGAGTACGTTTCCTGAAAAATCTATGACAGAGACTCTTATATTTTCAAAAGATAAATTTTTGTTCTCTAACAGAATTTTAAAGGTAGTGTGTTCGTCATATTTGTTAAGTAGAAAACGATTGTAAAGTTGTAGTTGTGAGTTTATGTTTTCTGTTTTAAACTCTTTCTCTCTCCAATACTGAAACAATAAAAAACAACAGAGCATACTCCAACAAAAAAGGAGCAGTACCAACAGAAGTTTCTGGTTATATTTAAGTCTTATCTTTAAAGCCATATCCGTATCCTGATCGAGTAATAATATATTGCCCATATTTGCCAATCTTTTGACGGAGACGTGTTATATTTACATCAATGGTTCTGTCAACCACAATAACATCATTACTCCATATTTTTGACAATATTTCGTCTCTTGAAAAAATTCTACCCTTATTCTTTAAAAACAGTACTAAAATTTCAAACTCTTTTTTAGTGAGTTTTATCTCTTCTCCGTCAACAATACATCGTTTGAACACCATATCAATATTCAAAGATTCAAAAGATATTGTCTCATTTTCTGATATATGGTTGTTTTTGGCTGTTCTTCTTAATACACTTTTAACACGAGCTAAAACATTTCTGATAGTATATGGTTTTGTTATGTAGTCGTCTGCACCGATGTTAAGTCCCATAACCATATCGTCTTCTGTCTCTTTCGCTGTACAAAATATTATTGGAATATTGGCTGTTTCGTGGTTTGATTTTAACATTTTTGCCATTTTAAAGCCACTTATTTCCCCCATCATTACATCAAGTAAAATAAGAGAATATGATTGTATATCCATAGATAGGGCTTGTTCGGCACTATAAGCCACATCAACATCATAACCTTCATTCTCAAGGTTTAATTTCAGAACCTCGCAAAGCGTCTCTTCATCATCAACAACTAATAATTTGTAGCACTCCATAATTATAACTTATAGTCACTACAAATGTAATTTAAAAATGTATTCAAAGTTGTTTGTACTTTAAAATTTAACAAAAATGTAACAATTTTTGCTCAACAAAACATTTAACCTAAGCATAATAATAGTGTAATAAAAATGTAACATCGTCGCGATACATTTGCATCGTCAAATTAAAATTCAAAACGATGAAATTAAAAAGAAATTTGTTGATGATAGCTTTAATAGCTTTCGTATGTACTCCAATGAGTGCACAACAAGGTAATGAGAGAGGTAAAAGTGATTTAGATGGAAGTGGTATTGATGTATCGTCCGCAAAAACTACGGATAAAAAAGGGAAAGGTAAAGTAATATTGCAAGCATTTGCCAACTTCAATGTTCAATCAAAGGGAGGAGATACAAAGACAGGTTTTGCTTTAGATCGCACCTATTTAGGTTATGAATATGCTTTTAATAATGGTATTAAAATAAAGGGAGTGGTTGATTTTGGTAAATCATCATCAGTTGAAGATTACAATTACATAGCCTATATCAAAAATGCTCAAATCAGCTGGACAAAAGATAACCTTACAATCAATGGAGGTATGATTTCGACCACACAGTTCAATATGCAGGAGAAGTTTTGGGGTTATCGTTACATAATGAAATCGTATCAAGACGAATATAAATTTGGTAGTAGTGCCGATTTGGGACTCTCAGTTGCTTATAAATTTGCCGATTGGGTAAGTGCTGATGCGATAATTGTCAATGGAGAGGGTTATAAAAAGATACAGGGTAATAAAGGTCTTTTATACGGTTTAGGATTGACTCTTACTCCCTTTGAAAACTTTAAAATCCGTCTATATGGAGGTTTTAACGATGCCTCTGATTCAGGAAAAAGCGATATTGGTAATTACGCAGCATTAATTGGTTATAAGAACGATAAATTTTCGTTTGCTGGAGAGTTTAATATGATACAAAACTCAGGAAATAAAAAAGATGCCAATAAACTCGGTTGCTCAGTATATGGTAGTGCAAAAGTTCATAAACTTATAAATGTTTATGCTCGCTATGACCTTTTAACTTCAAATGATAAATGGAATGTAGATGAGGATAAATCTATGGTGATGGCAGGATTTGAGATTATCCCCTGTAAATATGTAAAAATAGCTCCCAATTTCCGTATGGATATACCTCAGATGGGAGGAGAAAATAAGTATATGGGTTATATAAGTTGCTATTTCGGATTGTAAACATAACACAATATAAATAATAATATTATGAAAAAGTTTTTTATTACTTTAGGAGTATTTGCCTTACTGATAGTAATGCTATTTGCAATGTGTGGAAAGAAAGAGTCTTCTAATCTAAAGACTGAGCGTGAAGCTGTTGATCTTTCAGGTGCAGGAGCAACATTCCCTCTTCCGTTCTATAATGTAGTGTTTGATGAATTTGGAGCATTAAATGGCGATAGAGTAGCATACGGAGGTATTGGTAGTGGTGGCGGTGTCCGCAGTTTGAAAGATGGTATTGTTGATTTTGCAGGAAGCGATGCTTTCCTTTCGCCTGAAGAGATGAGTGAAATGCCTACCGTTATACATGTCCCAACATGTATGGGTGCAGTTGTGTTGGCATATAATTTATCTGGAGTTGATTCTTTAAATTTATCAGGAGAGATTATTGCTGATATATTTTCAGGAAAGATTTTGAAATGGAACGATGAGAGAATTGTCAAGATTAATAAAGGCATTTCATTACCCGATACCGATATTATCCCGACGTTCCGTTCTGACGGAAGTGGTACAACCTTTGTTTTTACTGACTATCTATCAAAAGTAAGTAAGGAGTGGTCAGAAAAATATGGACGAGGTAAATCTGTCAATTTCCCTGTTGGTCAAGCTGCAAAAGGTAATCCCGGGGTGGCAGGAGTAATATCTCAAACAGAAAACTCAATAGGATATATCGGCTCGGAATATGCATTTGCTCAAAGCATACCATATGCTACAATTCAAAATGCAAATGGAGAGTTCATAAAACCTACCACTGAAACTATCTCGTTGGCGGCATCAGGCGATATGCCTTCAGATACGCGAACAATGATAACAAACTCCTTTGCAAAGGGAGCATATCCAATAAGTTGTTTTACCTGGATTTTGTTATATAAAGAGCAAAATTATTCTGACCGTTCAAAAGCTCAAGCTGAGGCTACAATAGACCTTTTGAAATATATCTTAAGTGATAAGATACAGAGTATAACATCAGAAGTTCATTATGCTCCGTTACCGCAACAAGCAGTAGATTTAAGTATTTCAAATCTAAAAACCATCACATACAACGGAGAGGCGTTATTCAAGTAAGGGTATGAACGATAGAATATTTAAAATAATATTGTTCCTTGCAGCTCTTGTAATGCCCGTAGTTTGCGGGGGGATAGTATATGCCCTCGCAAATGATGCTTATGATGCATTCAATCATTTTGGTTTTATCAATTTTATAACTTCCGATGAGTGGAATTATACGCAAGGAAATGAACATTATGGAGCATTGCCATTTATTACCGGAACACTTCTGACAACACTCTTGGCTCTGGTATTTTGCATACCTTTTTCTCTTCCTGTATCGTTATTTGTGGGAGAGTATTTCAAAGGTAAAAAAATAGCATCAATATTAAGTACCGTAACCGATTTGTTGGCAGGAATTCCTTCTATAATTTATGGATTATGGGGCTTTTATACATTGCGTCCTATAATAATGTCCTTAAATATATCACCGCAAGGTTCCGGAATATTAACAGCTTCACTTGTATTGGCAATAATGATAGTCCCATATGCTGCATCGTTGAGTGCCGAATTTATTAAGATGGTACCAGATGAGTTAAAAGAGGGGGCATACAGTCTTGGAGCAACGCGAGCTGAGGTTATTCGTAAAGTTATTTTCCCTATAGCAGGTTCAGGAGTGTTCTCTTCATATATATTGGCTATCGGTCGAGCTTTAGGAGAAACAATGACTGTTACAATGCTGATAGGTAATACAAATCAGTTACCTGCGTCAATAACCTCTACAGGAAATTCAATGGCAAGTATCATCGCAAATCAATTTGGAGAGGCAGATGGCTTGCGGTTTTCATCATTGATAGCAATAGGGTTGATACTCTTTCTTATAACTGCAATTATAAATGTAGTAGGTAAAGTTTTGATTAAACGGGCACGTATATAAAAGTTCAGAAGTATGAAAAAAATATATATAAAACATAGACTGCTCAAAGACAAACTATTATTTGTAATGGTATCACTTTTGTCGGCCTTAACGGCAGTTCCTCTTTTAGCAATATTAGGAGAGGTGCTTATAAAAGGATATGATCAATTTTCATGGGCATTTTTTACGGAACCTACACCTACTGCATATAAAGCGATGAAGGCTGTAGCTGCAGGTGAATTAATACCCGGAGGTATTGCAAACGGAATAGTGGGTACTTTGATAATGTTGGGTATGGCATCTCTTTTTGCTTTACCAATAGGAATAATGTGTGGAATATATCTTGCAGAGAATTCCAAAAAGAAGTTTGCTTACATTGTAAGCTATATAACCGATTTATTACAAGGAACCCCCTCTGTTATAATAGGAATTGTAACCTATATTTGGGTTGTAGTCCCCATGAAAGGTTACTCGGCAATAGCCGGGAGTGTTGCCCTCTTTATAATGATGCTACCGCTAATTATCCGTTCAACTGAGGAGACTATGAAAATTTTACCCTCGTCGCTTAAAGAGGCTGGATTAGCTCTTGGAGGAAACTATATGAGAGTGGTAACAAAAGTTCAGTTACCGGCAGCCTTTGGGGGTATATTCACTGGAACGCTGCTTGCTATATCGCGAGTAATAGGAGAAACTGCTCCTCTGATGTTTACAGCATTGGGCTGTTCTATTATAAGATGGGATATTGACAAACCTATCTCTGCCGTACCTCTTCTTATATGGGAGTTCTTTAACGATCCCAATTTGCAAGACTTGATATGGGGAGCATCTCTATTTCTTTTAGTATTTGTTTTAACATTGAATTTAACAGCAAAAAAATTAGCAAAAAAATGGAATTCGTAAAACCTGTTTTAGAATTTGATAAAGTTTGTGTGTCATACACGAAGCAGACAATGGCAGTAAAATATGTATCTGCCGCTATTGAACGCAATAGTATTACAGCAATAATGGGACCTTCAGGGTGTGGTAAAAGTACTCTATTGAGAGCAGCCAATCTGATGCATAATCTTTATCCCAATATACATGTGAATGGTGATATATTATTAAATGGCGAGAATATATTTCAAATGCACCCGATTGATGTGCGACGAAGAATAGGAATGGTATTTCAACGCCCTGCGCCGTTTCCGACAATGAGCATATATGAAAATGTATTGGCTGGATTTACACTTAATGGAATAAATTTGAGCAAATCAGAAAAAGAGGAAGTTGTAGAGAATTGTTTGAAAAGTGTATCGCTTTGGAATGAAGTTAAAGATGTGTTGAATAAAAAGGGTACATTTCTTTCAGGGGGTCAGCAACAGAGGTTGTGTATAGCAAGAGCATTAGCTTTAAAGCCAGAGGTATTATTAATGGACGAGCCAACATCGGCTCTTGACCCAATAGCCTCAAAGCATATTGAAGAGCTATTGTTGCAACTTAAGAAAGATGTAACTATACTTATTGTAACCCATAATATGGGTCAAGCACGCCGAATATCAGACCACTCAATGTTTATGTATCTTGGCGAACTTGTTGAGTATGATAATACTCTAAAAATGTTTGAGAATCCGTTTGATGAGCGCACCAAAGCCTACTTGACAGGCAAGATGGGCTAAAAAATAGTATAAATAACTCATAAAAATCCCTTTTATGCCAATAACTGAAATTTAGTTTTTGTAAAATGTCAATAATTGTATTTTATGTAATAAATTTGCAAAAAAAATTCAAGAGACATTTTAATAAAAGAATAAGATATGAATTTTAGAAAGATTTTATCAATATTTCTCTCTATGTTTATCTGCTTTGCCATAAGTGCGCAAGAGGCGGATAAAGATCGTATAGAGAAATTAATTGAGGAGATTGAAGATTTACGTGAGGAACTTGATGAGCTAAAAGAGAGTGTTGCCGAGAATGATAAGGCATGTAAGCAATATATTGCTAACGAAAAGGATAAAAATGCTCAATCATCAGAAACCGAAAAATCAAAAGAGAAGAAAGGCGAGGGTAAAGTAATATTACTATCGTTTGTAAATTTCAACTACCAATCATTAGCCGGCGAAACAAAAGTTGGTTTTGGGCTTGACCGCACCTATATGGGTTATGAGTATAAATTCAATAATGGAATAAGAGTAAAAGCGGTTATTGATTTTGGTAAACCATCAACCATCGATGACTACAACTATCTGGCATATATCAAAAATGCCTTTGTAGGTTGGACTCGTAAAGGTTTTACCATAAACGGAGGTATGATTCAGACCACCCAATCGGCTCTACAAGAGAAGATATGGGCTAAGAGATATATCATGATGGTATTCCACGACCAATATAAGTTTGGTAGTAGTGCTGACTTGGGATTGTCAATGGAGTATAAGTTTACCGATTGGGTGAAGGCAGATGCCATTGTAGTAAACGGAGAGGGATATAAGAAATTACAAAAGAATAAAGGTCTTTTGTATGGTTTGGGATTTACATTTAATCCAACTAAAGATTTATATCTTCGTGTATATGCCGACCTTAACAACTCTGGCCTTTCGGGCGAGAGCAATATATATGGATATTCTGCATTGGCAGCATATAAATCAGAGAAATTTACCCTTTCAGGTGAGTTTAATATGATGCAAAATTATAAGAATGTAAAAGATCATAATTTGCTTGGTTGCTCGGTTTATGGAAGTGCGAAGGCTCATAAACTTATAAATGTTTATGCTCGCTACGACTATATAACTTCAAACGATAAGTGGAATATTGATAACGATAAGCAAATGGTTATTGCAGGATTTGAGATTATCCCCTGCAAATATGTTAAACTATCGCCAAACTTCCGAATGGAGATTCCTCGAGCAGATGGCAGTAACAAATATATGGGATATTTAAGTTGCTATTTTGGATTGTAATTTCAATAACTCTTTTAAAGTATGAACAAAGGGACTCTATATCTAATTCCTGTTACTCTGGGCGATACCCCTATTGATAATGTATTGCCATCATACAACAGAGAGATAATATCAACTATAAAACACTTTATAGTTGAGGATATTCGCTCAGCTCGAAGGTTCCTTAAAAAATCAAACCCCGATATTGTTATTGACGATTTAACCTTTTATACCTTAAACGAACATACAAAAGGAGAGGATATAGGAGCATACATTAAAGCAACGGAACAGGGACTTAATGTAGGAGTAATATCAGAGGCAGGGTGTCCGGCAGTAGCCGATCCCGGAGCTGATGCAGTAGCCGTAGCACAGCGCAAAGGAATAAAGGTAGTGCCTTTAGTTGGTCCATCATCAATACTGATGTCATTAATGGCATCAGGTTTTAACGGACAAAAATTTACCTTCAACGGCTATCTACCCATAGAGGCTAATGACCGAGCTAAAGCTATTAAGATGCTTGAGCAGAGAGCATATTTAGAGGATACTACTCAGATATTCATTGAAGCACCCTATCGTAATCAAAAATTAATGGCAGATTTGGTAAAAAATTGTCGTCCGCAAACACGATTATGTATAGCTTCGTCAATAACTTGCGAAAACGAATATATCATAACCAAAACAATAAAGGATTGGAGCAAATCGCTACCGGAGATAAATAAAATACCTGCAATTTATCTTATTTACAAAGGGTAAATGTTCCTTCAATATGGCGGTGTGCATAATTGACAAACTACTGTGTTGTTTTCAATATTAGGGCTCGGTCATGTACCTATGTACACTTCTTTCGCCCTAAATCTCAACGCCTTGTATTTTATCAATTCTTATAAACCTTAAGAGGTTGTGCCAAAAAAACATTTTGACACAGCCTCTTAAGTTAAAAAATTTTTCTTATAAGTTTTGTTTAGTCATAAACTCTAAAGCCTTTTGCATATCGGCAGGGGTATCAATGCCTATGGTCTCTTGTGAGGTTATACCAACCTTAATTTTGTATCCGTTTTGTAACCAGCGTAACTGTTCCAGAGATTCGGCTTTCTCTAATGACGATTGTGGAAGTTTTGTAATCTCTGCAAGAGCATCGGCGCGATATGCATACATGCCAATATGTTTGTAAAAAGTGTTGGACTTTAACCACTCCTGAACATCGCACCCTCTAACGTATGGTACTATTGAACGGCTAAAATAGAGAGCTTCGTTATTAACACCTAACACCACTTTGGGAGAGTTCGGGTTCATTAATGCATCTATTCCGTCGTTCTCAGAAAAAGGTTTTACAAGAGTTGCAATTTGAGTTGATGTATCA
>JAGBHI010000073.1 GCA_017935575.1 Bacteroidales bacterium
AAACCTTATACCGATTTTTCAGATAAATTATTATAGCCATGAAAGTTATATCTGCTCCAATACCAAATAGTCCTAAAATTACAGCAGGAATAGGTTTTTTTGATGGCGTACATATAGGTCATCAATCTCTTATAAACAGCATAAAATCAACTGCCCAAACAAATAATACTGCTTCGGCTGTTGTAACTTTTCGCCGACACCCTCGTACTGTACTTTCAAGCGATTATCGTCCTCAACTATTAAACGATTTTGAGGAGAAGTTACAACATCTTGAAGAGACAGGTATAGACTACGTTATAGCTCTTGATTTTGACACAAAGATGTCAGAAATGAGCGGATATGATTTTATCGCTTACTTAAAAGAGAAGTTCAATCTTGTTGGTTTATATATTGGATATGACCATCGTTTCGGACATAACAGAAGCGACTCTTTTGAGGATTATGTTCGCTATGGTAAACAACTTGGGGTTGATATTTACAAAGCTGATGCTACACTTATTGGCTCAACTCCTATCAGTTCTTCAGCCATACGCCGTTTCTTAAAAGAGGGCGATTTAGACAAGGTAAATCAGATGCTCTCTTACAAATACAAACTTTCAGGCAAAGTAGTTGCAGGGTATGGTGTGGGACGCACCATTGGTTTTAGAACTGCCAATATTGAAATTGATAATTTAGATAAGCTTATTCCCGGCAATGGGGCATACGCAGTATATGTTAAAACGCCTGATGGCATACTACGCAAGGGAATGATGAATATAGGAAACAGACCCACAGTACACGATAATACTGAACGCTCTATAGAGGTTAATATTTTTGACTTTGACGGAGAATTATACGAAAACATTATTGATATTTTTCTTGTTAAATTTTTGCGTCCAGAACGAAAAATGAATAGTATTGATGAATTAAAAGAACAACTTCAACACGACAAGGAGGAAGCATACGCTATATTAAAATAATAAAATTGGAATAATAAATAAAGAGAATATGGAATCAGTAGCATTTATTCAATGGTGTTTAGATAATCTTAATTATTGGACAATTACTCTCCTTATGACAATAGAGAGTTCTTTTATCCCATTCCCTTCGGAGGTTGTGGTTCCTCCTGCTGCATGGAAGGCAGCAGCTGGCAGTAGCGATTTAAATATATACCTTGTTGTTTTATTTGCAACAATAGGTGCATGTTTAGGCGCTTTGGTAAACTACTTTCTTGCAAAATGGTTAGGACGCCCTATTATATACAAATTTGCCAATAGCAGATTAGGACACATGTGTCTTATTGATGAGCAAAAAGTTAAACACGCAGAGAATTATTTTGATAAACACGGAGCTATTTCAACATTTGTGGGAAGACTTATTCCTGCTGTGCGCCAACTAATCTCTATTCCCGCAGGTCTTGCACAAATGAAAATGGGCCCTTTCTTACTATTTACAGCTCTCGGTGCTGGAATATGGAATGCCATTCTTGCAATTATAGGCTGGAGTTTAGCTAAAGTTCCCGGAATTCAAACTGAGGAGCAACTTCTTGAAAAAGTCAACGAATACAGTCATATAATAGGATACTCTATAATTATAATAGTAGTTTTTATATTAGGTTATCTTATTTATAAAGGTACTCGAAAAAAATAGCTCAATTACTAAATCATAAAAAGAGAGTGTGTCAAAATGAAAATACCCTCTTGAAAATCTTACACTTTAAAACTTAAGAGAAAGAAAAGTCCATTCCAAAGCCCTATTTAGGGCTAAGAGATGGACTTTTCTTTGTTATTTTTGAACAGAGTTCTTACAGATAGTAAGTTG
>JAGBHI010000074.1 GCA_017935575.1 Bacteroidales bacterium
AATGAATTATCTGATGAATATATTTTAAAAACTCAATATAAACTTAACAGAAGACCTAGACAGAAACTTAATTTTGATACACCTAAAAATAAGTTCTTTAAATTTTTATCTTAATTTTGCACTTAGTCTTTGAAACTACCACCCCAAAAGTTAGACAAAAACTTTTGGGGCTTTTTTTATTATCTCATATATGTAATTTACCTGCACTTTATTAGAGGTTGCTTAAATTTTATTCTGAGATTATTTTAAGTGTTATTTTGAACTAATTTTTTAACAACTTCTTAAACCCAAAACCTTTTTTCTGTTCAAAAAAGTATATACAAAACAGCTTTAAATTTAAGTTTGCAATTTAAGGTAATTTATATTAACTTTGTATTGTGGTGTATTGCGCATTGCAACACGCTAATTATTAACGAAATAAATAATATATAAAAATTATAGATGCCTTATGAAATTTAATCGTTATGCGTTTATTGCCCTTTTTGTTGTGGCAAGTGCTATGTTTGGTTTGTCGGTATCGGCAAAAGATTTTTACAAGGAGATTACTAATCCTAAATTACTATCGAAAAACACAGAGGAGGCTCGCGCTTCATTTTTACCTTTTGTAAGTGAAGAGCAGGCTGTAAAAGGTATTTACAAAGAGTCGCCCTATTACAAATCGTTAAACGGTACTTGGAAATTCTTCTATACTGAGAACCCATACAATGTTCCTACCGATTTTAAGTCGCCCATGTTAGACGATTCTGAATGGAACGATATTACCGTTCCCGGAAACTGGGAGCGTCAAGGTTTTGGCATTCCTGTTTACGTAAATGTTGGTTGGGAGTTCGTTTCGCGCGGGTATGAGCCATATATGCAAGCTCCTAATCCTCCTATTGTCCCTGAAACCTTTAATCCTACCGGTATATACCGCACTACATTTACTGTTCCTGATGAGTGGGAAGGTCGCCAGATATTCATCTCTTTTGATGGTGTTAAATCGGCTGCATATCTATACATAAACGGTGTTGAGGTTGGTATGAGCAAAGATAGTAAACTTCCTGCTCGTTATGACATTACCCGCTTTGTTAAAATGGGAACCAAAAATCAATTGACAATGCGCGTGTTCCGCTGGAACGATGGTTCGTATCTCGAGGGTCAGGATTTTTGGCGTATATCGGGTATTGAACGCGATGTGTATATATACTCTCAACCTAAACTTCGTATAAAAGATTTTACCGTAACTTCGCTATTGGATAAAGAGAGTTACTCAAAAGGTGAATTTGATTTGAGCATTGACCTTAAAAACCACTCCGACAAAGAGAAAAATGTTAAGGTTTCATATAAACTTTCTGATGCAAATGGTGCTGTAATAAAGAGTGGCATGTCGCCTGTAAAAGTTACTGATAACTCAAAAGTTGATTTTACAGCTACAATTGATAATGTTAAACCTTGGTCGGCTGAAATGCCAAATCTTTACACTCTTGTTATTAAGGTTGAATCAGATAATGATACTGAGATTATTTCTGAAAAGATTGGTTTCCGTACTGTTGAAATCAAAAACAAACAACTTCTTGTAAACGGACAACCTATATTGGTAAAGGGTGTTAATATTCACGAGCATAACGAGTTTACAGGACACTATATTGACACTGCCCTTATGATTAAGGACTTTGAATTGATGAAACGCTATAACGTAAATACTATACGTACTTCTCACTATCCTCAAAACGAGTTATTTTATCGCTTGTGCGACAAATTTGGTTTTTATGTAATTGACGAGGCTAATGTGGAGTCGCACGGTATGTACTATAACTTACGCGACTGTACCGGTAACAATCCTAAATATTGCGATGCTATTGTGGGTCGTAACCTTGAAATGGTTAAACGCGATAAGAACCACCCATCTGTAATTATATGGTCTCCGGGTAATGAGACAGGAAACGGATATTGCTTCTATCAAGCTTATGTTGAGATGAAGAAACTCGATCCAACTCGTCCTATACAATATGAGCGTGCCGATATGGAGTGGAATACTGATATTTTCTGTCCTATGTACTCAACTCCTGCCGATTTGTTGAAATATGCAAACGACCCATCGGCTGACCGACCTATGATTATGTGTGAGTATGCTCACGCAATGGGTAACAGTCTTGGAAACTTTAAAGAGTATTGGGATATTATTGAGAAATATGATATTCTTCAAGGTGGCTGTATCTGGGACTGGGTTGACCAAGGTTTTGCCGAGACCGATGAGAATGGTCGTAAATATTGGACTTACGGTGGCGATTATGGGCCAAAAGGTACTCCTTCGGACGATAACTTCCTAATTAATGGTATTATCTTTCCCGACCGCACTACTAAACCTCATAGCGAAGAGATGAAGAAGATTTATCAGAATATTAAATTCTCAATGCCTGATAAAAACAGCCCTCAAATTGTGGTTAAAAACGGAAACTATTTCATTGACCTTTCTGGCTTTACATTCAAATATGAGGTTGTTTCAAATGGTAAAGTCTTGAAAAAAGGTTCGTTTGTTTTGAATACAGCTCCTCAAACAACTGATACCGTAACTATAAAACTCCCCAAATTTGTTAAAGGTACAGAGTATTTTGTTAATGTTGAGGCTGCTCAAAAAGAGGCTACTTGTTTAGTACCTGCAGGCTATGTATTGGCTCGCGAACAATTTGAATTGACTGATGGTAAAGCTCCTGTTGTTATTCCTACAAAAGGTGCAGTTTTGAAAGTTGCCGATAATAATGGTTTTACTACTATTGAGGGGGCTAAATTCTCAATGGCTATTGATAATGCGACAGGTATCATAACTTCATATAAGGTTTGTGGTGATGAGCTGATTAAAGATGGTTATGGCCCTCGCCCCAACTACTGGCGCGCTCCTACCGATAATGATTATGGCATGAAACTTCAACTTCGCGCTCGTGTATGGCAAGCTGCTTCAAATGCTACTCGCAAAGCAGACAATTTTAAAGTTGATGAGCAAAACGGAATGGTTAAAGTATCATTCAGCCAAGCTATGGTTGATAGTGTAGCTCAAGATATTGTTTATAACATATACCCCAGCGGTTACGTTGCTATGAACGTAAAAACTATATCTGAGAATAATATGCCTATGATGCCTCGTGCCGGTATAAGAATGCAATTGAACGGAGAGTATGATAATGTCTTGTACTATGGTCGTGGCGAGTGGGAGAACTATCCCGACCGCAAGACAGCATCGTTTGTGGGTTGCTACAAGACTACTGCTGATGAGATGTACACTGCATATATTCGTCCGCAAGAGAACGGACACCGCAGCGATGTTCGCTACTTTACTTTGACTAATGATATGGGTAATGGTATAATGGTTACTGCTGAGAAAGATTTGATACAATTCTCTGCTCTTAAAAATACCATTGAAGATTTTGAGGCAGGCGACAGAGGTGGTGATACAGGTTCGCTTGACCCTGCTAAGAAGACTATAAACTATAAACACATCAACGACATTACTCCTCGCGATTTGGTTGAGTGCTGTGTTGATTATAAGATGATGGGTGTTGGTGGTAATAACAGCTGGGGCGGTTGGCCAGAGCCTCAATATTTGTGCTACCCCGATGGACAAATTGAGGAGTTCACTTATATTATTGCTCCCGTAATATCAGGTAAAACAGTAAAATAATAGATATAGTTATGAAATTATTAAAGTTAACACTGCCTGCCCTATTTATATTGGCAGCTTGTTCAGATAAGGAAGTTGATTACACATCGTACGTTAATCCGCTTGTTGGTACAGGCGGACACGGACATGTTTATCCCGGAGCTGTTGCCCCATATCCTATGATACAGGCAAGCCCTGATACTCGTATGTATCAATGGGACGCTTGTGCCGGTTATCACTACTCTGATACTACTATAAATGGTTTTTCTCATAACCATTTAAGCGGTACCGGCTGTGGAGATTATGGTGATATTCTTATAATGCCTATGGTTGGCACTCCTGAGAAGTTGGATAAAGAGGGTGAAAAATCGCAAGAGATGCCCTTCTGTTCAAAATTCTCACATGATAACGAAAAGGCAGAACCGGGATACTACTCTGTATTATTGGAGAAGCACAACATTTTAACTGAACTTACTGCTACTCAACGTGCAGCTATTTATCGTTTTACATTCCCCGAAACAGATAGTGCAACTATACTTTTGGATATGGACTACAGTCTTTCGGTATTTGGAGACCAACGCAACGATATCCTCGACCTTCAAGTGGTTGGAGACAACGCTATTTGCGGTAGCAAACAGACTAAAGGTTGGGCTTGGGAACAGGCTATAAATTTCTATGCCGAGACTTCGCAACCCTTTACCTACACAATAATTAAAGATACTGTTACAAGAGAGGGCGCTGAGAAACCTCGCCTTAAAGCATTGCTTAACTTCAAAACTAAAAAGGATACTCCTCTGTACTTAAAAATAGCTCTGTCGTTTGTTGATACTGATGGTGCTAAAAAGAACTTATTGGCAGAGATTCCTAACTTTGACTTTGATGCAACCCGCAAAGCTACTCGCAATGAGTGGAACAGAGTGCTAAGCAGAGTTGATGTAGAAACTGCAAACCAAACAGATAAAGAGATATTCTACACTGCAATGTACCGCACATCGTTATGCCCCAACTTGGCATCAGATGTTGATGGTCGCTACTTGGGAATGGATCACACTGCTCGCACATCAGAGCGACCAATGTACACAATATTCTCACTATGGGATACTTTCAGGGCTTACCACCCAATGATGACAATTATTGACCCTGAACGTAATGCAGACTTTGTAAACACTTTAGTTGAGAAATATAAAGAGGGTGGTTTGTTGCCGATGTGGGAGTTAGCATCAAACTATACAGGTACGATGATTGGCTATAATGCTGTTTCGGTAATAACAGATGCCTACATGAAGGGTGTTCGCAACTTTGATATTGAAGCTGCTTTTGAGGGTTGTCTTAAATCGTCAAATGGCGATACTGCAAATATTATTGTTCCGAGAGCATTTATACCTTATATTCAACCTGCTTCAAAGATATATAAAGATGCCTTAGGATATGTTCCTTGCGACAAAGAGGGCGAATCAGTTGCTAAGGCTCTTGAATATGCATACGACGATTGGTGTATCTCGGTTTTTGCTGATGCTCTTGGTAAAAAAGAGTATGCCTCTGAGTTTTCCGAGAAAGGTAAATTTTATAAGAACTATTTTGATGCATCAACAAAAATGATGCGCGGTAAAGATTCAAAGGGCAATTGGCGTACTCCATTCAACCCATACGCTTCAAAACATCGCGATGATGACTACTGCGAAGGTATTGCATGGCAATGGACATGGTTTGTGCCTCACGATGTTGAGGGATTGGTTGAGTTGATGGGTAGCAAAGAGCAATTTATAACACAATTAGACTCTCTGTTCTTTAATCCCAACGGAATACAAGGTGAGGACGTTTCGGCCGATATTACAGGTTTGATTGGTTTGTATGCTCACGGTAACGAGCCAAGTCACCATATTGCTCACCTATACAACTATGTTGGCGAACCTCACAAAACTCAAGCAATGTTAGATAGTATAATCTATTCTCAATATCGCTTAGACCCTGATGGTATTGCCGGAAACGAGGATTGCGGACAGATGTCGGCTTGGTATATATTAAATAGTATGGGTATTTATCAGGTTGCTCCCGGAAACCCAATATTCTCAATAGGTCGTCCAATATTTGATGAGGCTACTATAAAATTACCTGAGGGTAAAACATTTGTTATTAAAACAATTGATAACTCTCGCACCAACAAATATATTAAGAGTGCTAAACTTAATGGAGACGAGCTAACTACTCCATTTATCAACTACTCTGATATTATGGCTGGTGGTACGCTTGAGATTGAAATGACAGACTCTATTTAAATAGATGGTATATCAAAAAATAAGTCCCGAGTTCATCTCAACTCGGGACTTATTTTTTTGTTGGTAATAATTATTAATATTACATTATTCCATCGCGACGAAGTTTCTCTTGCCATTTCCATGCCGAAGCAAGTGTATCTTCTAAGTTCTCTTTTGCAACCCAACCAAGTACATTGTTTGCACGATCGGGGTTAGCCCAAACTTTTTCAATATCTCCTTCGCGACGTCCTACTATCTTATAGTTAAGTTTAACTCCTGTTGCTGCTTCAAATGCGTTGATAAGTTCAAGTACTGATACTCCACGTCCTGTTCCAAGGTTGAATATCTCAACTTTCTCTTCCGATTTGTTTGTTAACATTCTGTCAACTGCTATTACGTGAGCTTTTGCAAGGTCAACTACATTTATATAGTCGCGAATACATGATCCGTCGGGTGTGTCATAATCGTCTCCGAACACACTTAACTCCTTGCGTATGCCCATTGCGGTTTGTGTTACAAATGGAACAAGGTTTTGGGGTACTCCATTAGGTAACTCTCCAATCTCTGCTGTTGGGTGCGCTCCTATTGGATTGAAATAACGTAAGATAATTGCTTTATAGGGAACTCCTGAATATATTGCATCACGAATTATCTCTTCGTTAATCTGTTTTGTATTTCCGTAAGGTGATAAAGCTGGTTTAATTGGTGCTGTCTCATCAACGGGTAAAATATCAGGTTGTCCGTAAACTGTACATGATGAAGAGAACACTATACCCTCTACTCCATTTTCGGGCATAAGCTCCATAAGAGTCATTAAAGAGTCTAAGTTGTTGCGATAGTACATCAATGGTTTTTGTACACTCTCGCCTACTGCTTTACTTGCTGCAAAGTGAATTATTCCTTTTATCCCACTCTCTTTAGCAAATACATCTTTCATTGCCTCTTTATCGTTGCAATCAACTTGATAGAACGCAGGGCGTGTACCTGTTATACGCTCAATACCGTTTATCATGTCGGCATTTGAGTTTGATAGGTTATCTACTATTACAACATCGTAACCTGCATTTTGCAACTCAACTGTGGTATGTGAGCCTATATATCCGGCTCCTCCTGTTACCAATATTTTACCTTTGCTCATAATATATTATGTTTTATAAAATAATATTTATTATTCCTATTTATGCAAAGTTAAATAAAGACAATGATTTATCAAACAAAAATTAAAGGGCGTTTGATTTTTTTTTCAAAACGCCCTCTTTTATTCTGTTTTATATATAAGTTACTCTTCGACATCAATCTCTCTGCCTCCTCCAAGAGCATGATAAAGAGATGTTATGGCATTGAGTTTTTTTAGTTGGTCTTCTGTCTTTGTTAGTTGTGCCGACAATAGTGATTGTTGTGCATCTAAAACCTCTAAATATGTTGAAGAGCCTAATGTTAGTAATTCCATAGTATATTCAACAGCATTGACTAATTTTGTTATTTGCAATTCACGACTACTCTCCTTTTTTAACTCTGCATCATATACTGCCAACGCATTGCTTACCTCACGCCCTGCATCTAATATTGTTTGTTTAAAGTTCAACTTTGCCTGCTCCTCCTGTGCCTTTGCTATTTTTAGTTTTGCAATGTTAGATCCTCGGTAAAACAGTGGTTGTGTTATAGAGCCCAAAGCCGAAAGTAATAACCCTCCGGGATTAGTTATTACGCTACCTGCTGAATTTGTCCACCCGGCACTTCCTCCTATCTTTATTTGAGGATAGAATGCACTACGTGCTATGTTGGTGTTGTAATACATGCTTGCAAGTTGATACTCTGCATTTTTTACATCTGGGCGATTTGACAATAGTTGAATTGGTATTCCTACTTCAAGCGGAATATCTGTTTTTTGTAAATCAATTGAGTTACGTTCAATAGCTCTTGGGAAATCCCCTATAAGTGTAGCAAGTGCATTCTCTTGCTTTGTTATTTCGGCTTTCACATCGGGTATGGCAGCAACTATTGATGCATGATATGCCTCATATTGAGCTACTGCAGCTTCATTTGTCATGCCTCCCTCTTTCATAGCCTTTATAGTTTCGACACTCTCCGCCCAACTCTTTTCTGTTATTGTATATATTTGTAATTGACGGTCTAATGCTGCAAGTGTAAAGTAATAATCGGCTATTGTTGCTATTAGTTGGGTACGGACTGCTTGTTGGTACTCTTTGTTTTGCATCATTACCACTTTAGCTTTACGCTTTGCATTTAATAGTGAGCCGAATATATCTATTTCCCAACTTGCGCTCGCTGAGGCATTGTATGTCCATGATGCTGAACTTCCGTCATAACTGCTTACTCCTCCTTGTGGATTGAGGGATAGTGATGGCAAAAATGATAGTTTAGCGGTAGTTAATGCTGCCTTTGCTTCATTTACCTTCTCAATCGCTATCAACAAATCGGTGTTATTTGCCAAACCATGGTTTATCAAGTCCTGTAACTTGATATCAGTGTATATATCTGTCCACTCCAAATTTCCAAAATTCTCTGTTGACACCGAAGCATCTACTCCATCTGGCATACGATAGGCATTGGGGACCGATATATCTGTTGGGCGGTCGTACGATTTGTAAATATGGCAACTACTTAATAGTAGTGCACTTATTGCTATATATATTATTTTTTTCATATCTCTTTTTATATCTATTTTGCCTCTTGAGCCTTATTTAATTCAAACTCTATTGGCTTGAACTTCTCTTGTAATTTTTCAAAAACTATAAACAAGGCGGGGACAACCAATACCTGACATATCATACCTATAAGCATTCCGCCTATGGCTCCTGAACCGAGGGCACTATTTCCATTAGCTCCTACTCCCGATGCAAACATCATTGGAAGTAATCCTATAATCATTGCCAAAGATGTCATCAATATAGGACGAAGACGTGCTGACGCAGCATCAATTACCGCCTCGGTTATAGACATTCCACTCTTTCTACGTTCAAGGGCAAACTCTGTTATAAGTATTGAGTTTTTAGCCAAAAGTCCTATCAACATTATCAATGCTATTTGTAGATATATATTGTTGTCTATTCCCATCATTATGGCGAATACAAATGTTCCTGCCAAACCAAAGGGTATTGATAATATAACCACAAGAGGTAGTATATAACTTTCGTATTGAGCACTCAACAATAGATATACAAAGAGAATACATATCATTAATATCATTCCCAATCCTCCGCTTGAGCCTTGCTCTTCGCGAGTCATACCTGAGTACTCAAAGCCATATCCTGTTGGAAGATATTTTGCTGCTGTCTCCTCTATTGCCTTTATCGCCTCTCCCGAACTATAACCCGGTGCAGGGCTTCCGTTTACAAGGATAGAGGTAAATAGATTAAATCGTTTGATATTGTCAGGGCCATATACTCGTTTCAAATCCATAAATTGGGTTATTGGAGTCATCTCTCCGCCATTCTTAATTTTTATGCTGTTCAATGACTCTTTGTCAACTCTCAATTCGGGACGAGCCTGAATCATAACTCTGTATAACTTTCCAAAACGATTGAAGTTTGATGCATACAAACCGCCTAAATATCCTTGCAAGGCACTTAATACGTCTGATGGTGCCAATCCTGCCTGCTTACATTTTGCGGCATCAACCTCTACTATGTATTGTGGATATGTAGGGTTAAAACTTGTTTGTGCTGCTGCAACCTCGGGGCGTTCGCTAAGTTTTGACAAGAACTCTTGAGATACGGCATAGAAAGACTCTATTGTTCCGCCTGTTTTATCTTGAAGATTAAACTCAAAACCATTTGATATACTATATCCTGTTATCATTGGCATTGAGAATGTCATTACTCGTCCGTCTTTAACAAGCTCTCTTGCTTGTGCCGCAATTGCAACATTTATAGCATCTGCACTTTGAGTCTCGTCTCGCTCCTCCCAATCATGCAGTTTACATATGAATGAACCATACGAACTTCCTTGTGCCGAACTTAAAATACTAAATCCTGATATTGCAGTATAGGTTCTTATTGCAGGGTTGCTCTCAATTAGCTTTTGTATCTTAGCCATGCTCTCCTTGGTTTTATCCAAAGATGTTCCCGGAGGCATATCCAATGTTACAAATATTGTTCCTGTATCCTCATTTGGGACTAATCCAGTTGGGGTAACTGCCATTAAATAGAAAAGCAACGCACAACCTGCCACAACAGAGGCAAACGCTACAACTTTACGTTTTACAAAAAACTCTACTCCCTTCTGATATTTTTTCAATGTTGCATCGTAGGCAGTATTGAATGCTATATGAAAACGTTTTATAAAACTTTTCTTCTCTTCGCCATGCTCTCTATGTGGTTTTAAGAACATAGCACAAAGTGCCGGTGAAAGGGTTAATGCATTAATTGCCGAAAATGCAATGGATATTGCCATTGTCAATCCGAATTGTTTGTAGAATGTTCCGGTTATTCCCGACATAAAACTTACAGGAATAAATACTGCCATCATAACTAATGTTATTGATATTAAGGCGCCCGAAATCTCGTTCATTGCTTCAAGCGAAGCCTCTTTTGCATTTTTTGCTCCTTCCTCTAATTTTGCATGTACAGCCTCCACAACAACTATAGCATCATCTACCACTATGGCTATGGCAAGTACTAATGCACATAATGTAAGTAGGTTTATACTAAATCCTATAATTTTCAGTACAAAGAATGTTCCTATTAATGCAACAGGTATGGCTATGGCAGGAATTAGCGTTGAACGGAAATCTTGCAAGAAGATATATACTACGATAAACACTAATATGAATGCCTCTATCAACGTTTTGATTACTTCATGGATTGATGCAAACAAGAAATCGTTTGTATTGAGCAATATATCATATACCATTCCCGGCGGGAAACTTTCTGATTCTCTATCTAATAGTGCTGTTATCTCATTTATAAGTTGTGTTGCATTTGATCCTGCACTCTGATATATCATTGTTGTTATTCCTTCGTGTCCGTTTGAACGAGTGTCTAAGGCATAACTTAACGAGCCGAGCTCTATATCGGCTATTGTTTTAAGATACAATATCTCTCCATTGCTATTGGCTCTTACTACAATATTTCCGAACTCCTCAGGTGTTTGCAACCTGCCCTTATATTTAAGCATGTATTGGAACGATATGTTTTGGGCATTTTCTCCAAGTTGTCCGGGTGCTGCTTCAATATTCTGCTCGTTCAAAACTGCTACAACATCTTGAGGCATTAGACCATATTGCGCCATTATATCAGGTTTCAACCATATTCGCATTGAATATTCGGCACCTAAAACAAAGGCATCTCCTACTCCATTTACACGTTTTATCTGAGGAATAATATTAATTTTCAGATAGTTATATATAAAGTTTTGGTCATAGTTGTCGTCTTCGCTATATACAGTAAATGCCAACAACATACTTGACTGTTTCTTGCTTGTTGTTACTCCCGATTTGGTAACTTCTGATGGCAAATATCCTTGAGCCTTTGATACTCTATTTTGTACATTGACAGCTGCCATATCAGGGTCACAACCCGGTTTGAAATAAACAGTTATAGTAGCATCTCCTGTATTGGTGGCGGTAGAGGTCATATAGGTCATATCCTCAACTCCGTTTATCTCCTCCTCAAGTGGGGCAATAACACTGTTTACCACTGTTTGAGCATTTGCTCCTTGATACGAAGCCTTTACCTCAACTGTTGGAGGTGCAATATCAGGGTATTGTAAGATCGGTAACGAAAAGAGTCCAATAACTCCAAGTATAACTATTAGTATGGATATTACGGTTGAGAGTACAGGACGATGTATAAACGTATCTAATTTCATGTGATTATTTTAATTGTGTAAATCTTAAGTGTTTTTACAGAAGTTTCTCTCCTATTTGTTCTCTTTCGTAATTGCTTTTTGCAATTTGGCCTCTGATTGCTCTTTTGTTATAGGAGTTATCTTCATTCCGTTCTTTACTGATGTTCCCACTCCTTCTATAACTACACGCTCTCCTACCTTTAAACCATTTGTTACTATATAGTTTTGATTGAATGTTAATGGCTCAACCTCTATTTGACGTGTTACAGTTTCATTACTGTCGTTTAGAACATATACAAACTTTTTGTCTTGTAGTTCGTATGTTGCTGTTTGAGGTACGAGTAATGCGTTTGATATATTTTTAGGAATTAGGACAGCCCCTGTGTTTCCACTACGCAAAAGTTGTTTGGCATTTTTAAATCGAGCACTCATTTTTGCAGAACCGGTTTTTGTATCCATAACTCCACTTATTGTCTCTATTACTCCTTTCTCGTCATAGATTGCTCCGGTTGCAAGTTTCAACTCTACTTGAGGCATGTATTTTAGAATATCATTAACTCCTCCTTTTTCTGTATAGAAAAGCATAAACTTTTCGTCTATTGAGAAGTTAGCATACATCTCATTTATTTGAGACACAATTGTCAAAGGGGCTTGGGTAGTAGGTCCCACAAGATTTCCAAGACTTACCGGAATATTTCCTATTACTCCACTTGATGGACTCTTAATGTAAGTATATTCCAAATTTGTTCTGGCATTCTCCAACATTGCTTGAGCTTGTTCTAATTCAGCCACCGCTTGAGCATATGTGTTTTCTGCCAATTTTCTTTCATATTCGCTTATTATTCCTTTTTTTGCGAGGTTTGTTTTATTATCAGCTGTTAATTTTGCTGTTTCCACATTTGCTTCTGCTATATGAAGCGAAGCTAAGGCTGTATTATATTCTGCTTTGTAAACATCGTGATCAATTTCAAACAACAAATCACCTTTATTTACCATATCTCCTTCACTTACATGAATTTTTATGATAAAACCTGAAACATTACTTCTTATCTCTGCATCAGAATATCCCGAAATTGTTGCAGGAAAAGAGTTCTTAACTACGACACTATCTTCTTTTATTATTGTTATCGCATATTCAGGTGGTGTTTGAAGTTTATTCTCCTCTTTACATGAAATGACCAAAAGCACTATTACAAATGCTATTGCCATATTAAAACAACTACTTAATTTCATTATTGAAGATTTTATTTAATGTTTATTTCTTTTATTCTATCTGTATTTTATTTGCTTTTACCCTATTAGGCATAAATATTTTTGCCGTATTTTCAAACTTTTCAACAGAATCTGTTGTAAGATATAGTCTCTCTCCTCCTTTTGTACATCGTTGTTCCATTTCGGGGTGTCGCTTTAAGTAATCCTTTAAGCTCTCAGCAACCAACTCTCCTTGTAATATTAAATTAACTCCTTCAGGAAGTGCTGCTCGTATTTTGTTTTCAAGTATAGGATAATGTGTACAGCCCAATATCACAGTGTCTATATCGGGAGACTGAGACATTAATGCATCAATATATTTTTTTACAAAGTAGTCTGCTCCCGGTGCATCATACTCTGAATTTTCTACTAATGGGACAAACATAGGACACTCTTGACCAAATACCTCAACTTCGGGATAAAGTTTTTTTATCTCCAACGGATATGTTTGTGATTGTATAGTTCCTGTTGTGCCTAATACCCCAACCTTACCGGTTTTTGTTAAAGAGCCTATTGCTTCAACGGTTGGTCGTATAACGCCCAATACCCTTCGGGTTGCATCAATTTGTGGTAAATCTCTAACTTGTATTGAACGTAATGCTTTTGCTGATGCCGTATTACATGCCAATATTACAAGAGGAGCTCCCATTTTAAACATCTGTTTTACAGCTTGTAATGTAAAATCATAAACTGTTTCAAAAGAGCGTGTTCCGTATGGGGTACGCGCATTATCTCCGAGATAGATATAATCATATTCCGGCATAAGTTTCTCTATCTCCTTCAATATGGTTAATCCACCAAAACCTGAATCAAATATTGCTATTGCTCCTCTCTGCATATCTTTTATTTTAGTTCTGTAAAAATATAAAAAATATGAGAATTTAAATTATTATTTTAACTTAATTCTCATATTTTAATCTAATTACTTCTTATTTAACAATTGTATTGTTATTCTTTCTTCTCTATTCCTAATTTTAATTTTACTACGGGGGTAATATCTTCAAAAGCACATCCTTTATATAGCATATTGCACTCATCTATCACAAATGCATAACCTCCTTCTGCACCTACCAACTGTACTGTTTCTAAGAGTTTTTTCTTTATTGGGTCTAACAATAGTTGTTGCTGTTCCTTTATGTCATTTTGAGCTACTTTCATAAAATCCTCAATTGATTTAGAGATTAATTGTAACTCTTGTTCTCTTCTAACTCTGATATTGTCTGACATTTTCTCACGAGACTCAACGTATGCCGAATATTTCTTCTCAAATTCGTTCTTTATATTCTGCTGTTCTGTTTCATACTCCTTTGCCAAATCTGATATTTTTTTATTTGCTTCAATGGTCTCAGGCATAAGAGTAAATATTTCCTGCATATTTACTGTCGCAAATTTTAATTCTGTTTGAGCCGAAAGGCAAAAAGGTATTGCAACAAATGCAAATACTATCAATCGCTTAATCATAATTCATAATATAAAAAAAAGAAACAAGAGAGTTATTTACATAACCCTCTTATTTCATCGTTTAACTTAAAATTATTGTATTCCTAATTTTGCTTTAACCTTTGGAGTTACATCTTCTGCTATAGATCCCTTAAATCTTATTTGCATTTCATCTAAGATATAAACATAATTGCCTTCTGTTCCTACTTCATTAATAGCCTGCATCAATTTTTCATTTATTGGCGCCATTAATTTTTCTTGCTCTTTTTGAACATCATCAGCAGCCATTTGTCTGAAAGTTTCAGCTCTTTGTTGAAGGTCTGCCAACTCTGCTTCACGCGCTGCTATAATGTTTTCAGGAAGAGAATCGCGTTGAGTTATATAATCAGCATATTTTTTTTGTAACTCTTCTCCCATTTTTGTTAATTCAGCCTCATACTTCTTATTTTTTTCTTGTAATGCTCCTAATGCTGCTGTTGTTTCAGGCATCATTTGAAAAATTTCTTGTGCTTTTACTGTTCCAAATTTAAGTTCTTGTGCTGATACACATAGGGGCAATGCTATAAATGCCGCTACTAAAAGTTTCTTTAACATATTAATTTTAGTTTTTTAGGTTAATCATATTTATTGTTATCTGCAAAATTAGATATTTATTTTGAATATCCCAACTTTGACAAAACTTCGTTACTTATATCAATTTTTGGAGATGCATATATTACACTTGCTGCCGATGCTCTATCCATCACCATCTGATACCCTTTATTGTCTGATATCGTTTTTACAGCTTCATATATATCGTCCTGAATAGGCTTCATCAAAGCCTCTCGTTTTTTAAACAATTCTCCTTCAGGTCCAAAGTATGAGCGTTTTAACTCCTGAGTTTTTTTATCTTCAGCTAATATCTCCTCTTCTTTTGATTTTTTTTGCTCGTCAGTATAGAAAATTGAGTTTGACTGATAATCCTTATACATTGTCTCAACTTTAGCAGCTTGTTGTTCTATCTCCTTCTCCCACTTTTGTGATACTTGTTTCAACTGTTCGTTAGCCATTTCATATGCCGGTATATTTTTTAAAATATACTCCATATCAATAAGTGCAAACTTTTGAGCATTAACCTCTATAGCCACAACTGCCAAAAGCAGTCCTAAAATAATTGATAATTTTTTCATAATATCCGTTTTTTAGTTGTTTCTATCTTTTTGACAGAAAATACCCTCGATGGTTTAAAAACTAAAACTCTTGTCCTATTATAAAGTGTATTTGACTTCCTCCAACTTCGTTGTATGTTGGGAAAGGTTTATCAAATCCATAAGCCCAATCAATTCCCATAAGTCCTATCATAGGCAAGAATATTCTGACTCCAACTCCTGCCGACTTCTTAAGATTAAAGGGGTTAAAGTCTTTGACTTCTGTCCATGCATTACCTCCTTCAACAAAAGCCAATCCATATATTGTAGTTGAGCCTTCCATCATAATTGGACAACGCAATTCCAATCCAAAACGGGTATATGCATAGCCATCATAACCATATGGTGTTAATGATCCATTCTCATATCCACGCAATGCAATGGTCTCTGTTGCGTATGTGCTACTATAGCCTGACATACCGTCTCCTCCCATATAGTAGGTTTCAAATGGTGATTTTTTATTTTTTGTATATGAGCCTAATATTCCGGCTTCAGCTCGAGCCATCAACACAAGTGTGTATTTTGAATCGTATTTGGTCAAAGGCAAGAATATACGTCCTTTAATTTTCCATTTGTGATACTCTATCCACTTATATTTTTCTGAATCTGAAGCTGTAGCATAATCAACATTTTCCCATAAAGAATATGGTGGTGTCAGGTTACACGACAATATAAATTCTGAACCTCGGCGTGTATATAATGGGTTATCCATAGAGTTACGCGATAGGGTCAAGCCCAACGAAATGCTATGTGATTTACCATTTTGCATATAGTACATATATTGCCAATCCTTCAATACATATAGCTGATAATTTATACTCGCCACAAATTGAAAATAGTCATCAGGCCAATTCAAACGTTTACCAAATCCCAATGAAACTCCAAAAAGTTGTAACGATTTATCAGGGTCATATGCGTATCCATAACTATAACTATTGTTGTAATAGCCATTATAATATCCACCGTATGAGTATGGGTCGTAATAGTTATTATTATAATAGTTTGAACTTACATCGGTTTGACGGCTATAATATGCAGAGAAACTCAAAGAGTTTGGACGCTTGCCTCCAAACCATGGATCAAGGAACGAAATACTATATGATTGATAGTATCTTGCATTTGTTTGTGCACTTATTGAGAACTGTTGTCCTTGTCCTTGAGGTATTATTCCTTTATATGATTTTGGGTTAAAAAGGTTTTTAAACGAGAAGTTGGTAAATTTCAAACTTATTTTTCCGATGACTCCTGTTTGTCCCCAACCCAAAGAGAACTCAATCTGGTCGTTCGCTTTTGACTCTAATCCATATATTATATCAACCGTTCCACTTTCGGGATCCGGTTCAGGACGGATATCCATTGTTTCGGGATTGAAATGTCCCATCTGTGCTATCTCTCGAGCAGAACGCATTAAATCGGATTTACTAAATAGTTCTCCGGGGCGGGTACGTAATTCACGACGTACAACCTCTTCATACAAACGGTCATTTCCCTTTATTATAACTCTGTTTATACGAGCCTGAGGACCTTCTACTATTCGCATCTCCAAATCAATAGAGTCGTTTACAATATTTACTTCAACAGGATCAATATTAAAGAACAGATAACCATTATCCATATACAAACTTGAGATTGCATCTTCATCTTCAGTCATTCTTTGTCTCAATAACTTTTGATTATATACATCTCCCGGCTTCATTCTTAATAATTGAGCCAACAATTCTGTTGGATAAATTGTATTACCTACCCAATTTATATTTTTTAGATAATATTTATTTCCTTCAAAGAGATCTATATATACATCAACCTTATCATCTTTATAAGGAACAACACTATCTGATACTATATACGCATCGCGATATCCTAATTCATTGTATTTTTCAATAATTAAGTCAAGGTCTCCACGATACTCTTTTTCAATGAATTTTTTAGACTTGAAAAGCTTTCTTATATCTCCCTTTTCATTTGTCTTCTTCATTGCTTTCTTTATCTTTTTTTCATCTAATAAAGAATCTCCTGTTATATATATTTTATGAACCTTTACTTTTGATTTTTTATCAATATATATATCAACTATTGCATGATTTTTCTTTGACAAATCGGGGTGTTGCACAATTCTGACAGTAGCATTTTTGTAACCCTTCTCATCAAAGTGCTTTTTTATTATCTTCTCCGCCCTATCAATTATATTGGGTGTTAGCTGCCCCCCTTTGGATATTCCTATTTTACCTGAAATATCATCTTTATCACTCTTTTTTATTCCTTGTATTCTTATATCTGATATTCGTGGTTGTTCAGTTAAATCAATATTCAGCCACGCTTTGTTTCCTGATGTTTTGGTTAGAGATATTGAAACATCTGAGAATAGTCCTTGTTTCCAAAAGCGCTTTACTGCATCGGTTATCTCATCTCCGGGAATTTTTATTATCTCGCCTACAGAGAGCCCTGAAAAACCTATTACAACATAATCATCATAACTCTCTGCTCCAGTTACTGTAATACCTGCAATTTCATATTTGCGAGGAGACGAATAATCAACCTTAGGATTTGTAATAGTATCTTGATTCGCAACGCTATGCTGCGCCTTAATTGTTATAAATGCAGGCGTAACAAGTATAAGGGCTGTTGCCAATACTATTTTTTTATAATATGTATATATTTTCTCTGAAATCATAATTGTTCACTTGTTTTTCCAAATCTCCTTTCGCGCATCTGATAGTCACATATTGCCTTACAAAGGCTCTCTTTGTTAAAATCAGGCCAATATTCCGGAGTAAAATATAACTCGGAATATGATATCTGCCACATCAAAAAATTACTTATTCTCTCTTCTCCTCCTGTTCTAATAAGAAGATCTGGGTCAGGAATTGATGCAGTTGTTAATGATTTTGAAATTGTATCTTCATTAATGGAGTCTATTGAAATTTCGCCATCTTTTACAGACGTTGCAATTTTTTTTACTGCTTCTACTATCTCCCAACGAGATGAGTAACTTAATGCAAGAACAAGAGTTACTCCTGTTCCTGAAGCAGTATCTGATATACACTTATTAAGACGTTGACGTACCTCTTCCGGCATACGAGCAATATTCCCTATTGCTTGAAGACGAACATTGTTTTTTATCAAATCGGGAGTCTCGCGCTCAATAGCCATTACCATTAACGACATCAAAGCGTCAATTTCCTCTTGGGGACGATTCCAATTTTCGGTAGAGAATGTATATAGTGTAAGATATTTTATTCCCAATTCAGATGCAGCTTCAGTTATGGTCCTAACTGTATCAACACCCTTTTTATGTCCGTATGAACGATCTAAACCTTGAGCTTTTGCCCAACGACCATTACCGTCCATAATTATAGCTATATGCTCCGGTAAGCGATTTTTGTCAATTTTATCTATATAAGATTCCATCTTAATAATATTATTCTACTCAATGTTTGGGCATATACGACGTTTTAATCCAAAATCGTATGTTACTGAAAACATGGTATATGAGTGCCAATCGGTATTTTTAAATGCCGAACTCTCTATTTGATAAGGGTCGTCAAGTGATTTTCCGTCCATCTTATCACCGATGTTCTTTCTCATAGAGAATTCAAACATTAAATTCCATCTCTTGCCTACCTTATATTTGACTCCTACTCCTAACGGAAAGTTTAAAGCATAGTAACCATCTCCGCTTTTAGGAACCATAACAAAACCAATTCCTAACAGGATATACGGAGAAATTCTTTTGGTATTCAAGTAGCTCTGTCCAATTCCATAATTAAAGAAATTGAACTCCGCTTGTAATCCCAAATCAAACAACTGTCTCTTAAAAGAGTATGTTGCTCCTGCCGGATAATACAACTCTAATTGAGAAGTTTCTCCTTTTACCGTTGCTGTTGATAATCCGCATTTTAACGCCCATCTGTAATTGATGTTCCATCGAAATGCCATATCTGCAGCAAATCCTGGTTTTCGGAATGGTTTTGAAGGATTGGCATCACCCATATAAAAACCTATTCCTGCTCCTGCTCCAATCTCATACTTATAAGATTGTGCGCATAGAAGCATTGTTGAGGTAATAAGAAATAATATTATTAAATATATTTTGTTCATTGTTTTCAGTATCTATAAACAGCCATGTTTATATTGAACGTAAAATTTTTAATAAAATTATCTCTTTACCATGTTTTATGGTATTGGAGGGAATGTTAATCTCCAAATAACTCCTTTCCAAACCTCGTTTATAAATTTATATTGTAAAGAGTTTGAACCGCCAACCATATATATATATGGTACTATTTGATCTTCGTCGCTCTTTAACGAATATAACTTTGTTATATCTTTTGTATTTACCAACTCAATATCTCGCCATAAAGACGAACCTCCATACGATTTAGTTGTTATGCTCTCATCTACGACAAAAGCATCGGCATACATTCTTGGAGTAATCTCAGAAGGTAGAGCCATAGGTGAGGTTACGCCGGCTTTTTTCCATTTTCCTCCAAGATTTGTTGTATAATATAAATCTTTTAATGTCTCATTTCCATCATAACCTCCTATTATAAAGTAGGTTAAAACTTTCTTATGAAGATCTATTTCAGAATTATACTCATAAGTGTAATAAGTAAATAGCGATGCTCCTTTTCTTGGAGTTATTAACGAACCTCCACTTACAGCATTGTTTAGTATTGCCCAATTTGTTCCATCAAATCCCCATACTGCATTTGATAGAGAACCATCTTGCAACTCACCACATGCAATTACAAGTTGTGATTGTGTCCATTTACTTGAGAAGTAAATTGGTTGAGAAAAGCCTGTTATGGGAAAATCGTCAGATAATGAAGATATTACTATCTCACCAGTTATTATATTAAGCGAAGCATGTTTATATACATCATTTTCTTTAACTACCGCTATAAGATTATTTAAATCATATATTCCTATTAATGATATTGGTGTATAGCTTGAAAATAATGATGACTCTACAAATGTCATATTATCTATATCTGAACAAACATACAACTTATTATCTTGACTCAATACATATAGCGAACTACCTGCCACTGTTAATGAACGCCAATCCATAAGAGGCAACGTTACTTCTCCTTTGCTCTCCCACGAAGCAAAATCAAAAGTTCTATATAACTCTAATGTTCCATCTGCATCTTGAGCAAAAAGATAATATCCATTCTCTGTAGAGAGACATTTTGCTGAAATTGCTTCTTTTAGATTGTCTGATATAGTAGTTGTTTCAATTTTTTTCCAATATAGCGAATCTGCTACGACCTTATGAACATTTACCTTTAGGGTATATGTTTGACTTGTGTTGCCATCTGCAGCAACAACTCTCATTTTTACTTTATTGTCATCACTCTTGGTAAAGTCAACAGCCGCATTACTTGTTGCCAAATAACTAAAATTACGTTCTACACCTTCTGCATCTTCATAGCTTATATATACATTTGCAGGATTCATAAAAGTAGCCACTATAGCTATTGCAGAAACATCTGTACCTTTAGGTAGTGAATCGGCATTGTATATTAAACTTTTATCAAGGTCAATAGTAAAAAATATACTGTCAAGGTTTGATAAAACTTCTGTATTTTTTTGTAACGAGAAGGTGCAAACCATCGTATTTTGCTTTGAATAATATAGCCCGTCTTCGTCAAGGTCTCCACAAGCCGAAGCCAATAGTACTATAAAAATTGCGCCAATAAGAAATAGTTTATTTATAAATTTCATTTGTACATACTTTTACAAGATGCAAAGATAGTAAGAATTTTTTGCATCTCCATTATAAATAAGGTAACAAATGTGACATAAATATGTTAATAGAAGTTTAAAATTTAAACTTTATATGCAATTTATGGTAGGATTTCAAATTAATTTAAGGAGTTAGAGATTGAATTTTGTATATATTTTTGATCCTCCACACTCTGATACTTTTGCATTAACGAATGATATTTGAGGAGCTTTAACTCCTTGATGAATTGTTAAGGGAGATACCTCGCGACGAATTTCGTCCCACACTCCTGCATCAATAAATGACTGAAGTGTATTTGCACCACCTTCAACCATAAGAGAGACTACTTTTTTACTATATAAATAACTAAGTATCTGAGGAATAATATTTTTAGAAAAATCAATCTTTACGTATCTGTCTGATTTATGTAGTACTTCAATGATATCAGTAAAAACTACAACATTCTCGTCAGCAAATATATTACTATCTGCAGGGATAAGGGCCTCTCTGTCTATTACTACACGCAACGGATTTTTACCACTCCACCCACGCACAGTAAGCGATGGGTTATCTGTAATAACTGTTGTTGTGCCCACCATAATGGCATCATATAAAGATCTCTCGCGATGCATATAGATAGATGAAATAGGCGACGAAAGTTTCACCGGAGTTGGCTCTCCGTTTTTCAGCGCTGCTATATAGCCATCACTGCTTTCGCACCACTTTAAAAGCACATATGGGCGTTGTTGTGTATGACAGGTAATAAATTTTCGGTTGACAAACAAACACTCATCTTCCAAAACTCCCGAAATAACCTCTATCCCTGCAGCTTTCAATATTGCAATTCCCCGTCCTGAGACTTCGGGAAATGGATCTTTTACACCTATTACAACTCGAGGGATACCACTCTCTATTATAAGATTACAACACGGTGGTGTTTTTCCCCAATGCGAACAAGGCTCTAAAGTAACATATATGGTACTATCCCTCAAAAGAGATTTATCTTTTACCGAGTTTATCGCATTTACCTCGGCATGAGCCTCACCATATTTACGATGATACCCCTCGCCTATTATTTTACCATTACAAACAACTACCGCTCCAACCATCGGATTGGGAGATACCCTACCCTCTCCACAACAGGCAAGTTGCAAGGCTCTATGCATATAAATTTTATCACAATCCGATATTGAGTTCATATTTTTTATAATTTTGCAATATTGTAAGCTCTTTTTTTAAGCAACCTTAGTGTATCTCCTAATGAAAGATAGCATAAAATATATCAGCGAAAAGTTATCAGACACCTATGACCAACGCGAATGCAAAGCCATTGCGCGATATTTGGTTGAAGAGGTATCAGGCATGAGCTATACCGATATTTTGGTCAAAGATACAAATTTTTCGGAAGAGCAACGCGATAAAATTGATATTATAATCAATCGTCTTATTGATGGAGAACCCATGCAGTATGTTTTGGGATATAGCTACTTCTGCAATTTAAAAATTGGAGTTAAAAGTGGAGTACTTATTCCTCGTCCTGAAACAGAAGAACTTTGCAGACTAATTATTGATAGAGAAAAAACAGACAATCCAAAAATCCTTGATATATGCACAGGGAGTGGCTGTATTGCTCTTGCATTAAAAAACGGAATACCTAATGCATTAGTTTACGGGGTTGATATTTCTGAGACTGCTTTAAGGATAGCAAAAGAGAATAGTTATAATTGTAATTTAGAGGTAAATTTCTTCAAGTACGATGTTTTAAACAACACTCCTTCTTTATGCGGAGGCTATGATATAATAGTTAGCAACCCTCCATATATATGCAATTTTGAAAAGGATAAAATGGAAGATATTGTACTAAAAAACGAGCCACATCTTGCTCTGTTTGTTGAAGATGAAACTCCCCTCGTTTTTTACGATAAAATAGCCAAATTAGGTGTGAAAATCTTAAATAACGGAGGAAGATTGTTTTTTGAAATTAATCCACTATTTTACAAAGAGTTACAAGAATTATTAAAGAATTTAAACTACTCCGATATTGAGGTTATTGAAGATATTAACGGACGCCAAAGATTTGTAGCATGTACGAAAAAGAGAATATAAAAAAAACAATTGATTACAAAGAGGCTCTAACTAAATGTACAGCCCTATGCTCACGTGCCGAATATTCTGTTTGGGATATAAGAGAGAGATTGACAAAATGGGACATTGAAGAGAATCATCAAGATGATATTATCAATTATCTGATATCCAATAACTACATAAATGAAGAGAGATATGCAGAGAGCTTTATATCCGACAAACTCAAATTCAGCAAATGGGGAAGAATAAAGATAAAATATGCCCTCCATCAAAAAAGAATAAGCGAAAGTATTATTTATAAAATACTGAATGATATTAACGAAGAGGAATACTACAAAACTCTTGTTGATTTGATAAGCAATAAAGCAAAATATAAAAGCGGAGAGATGGACATAAAGAAGAGAGCCTCAATCTATAATTTTGCCTTATCAAGAGGATTTGAGCCAGAGCTGATAAACAGAGCTTTAAGGAAGTTATTAGCTGTTAGTTGTTAGTTATATAAGATTTATTTTTCAAGTGAAAATCAAAGAGATAATATCGGCAATATCTGATATATTCTACCCCAGACTATGTATTAGATGCGGTAAAGCATTAAACAGTGGGGAGAGATATTTATGTACATCTTGTATTGCTAATATTCCTCGAACAAATTTTCATAAAAACAGCCATAATCTTACCGAAGACACTTTTTCTGGTAATGCTCATGCCGACAGGGCTTTTTCTTGGTTTTACTTTACACGCAACAGTTCATACAACAATCTGATATACGACTTGAAATACAAAGGCAATGCCGATTTAGCAAGATATTTAGGGAAACTATATGCAGCCGAACTTTTCAGTGATGGTATTACAATGGATTTTGATATAATTATTCCTGTACCGTTACATAAGAAACGGTTAAAAAGCAGAGGTTACAATCAAAGTCAAATGATTGCCGAAGGTATTAAAGACATCACAGGAGGAGAGATATTTACAGATATTCTTTTTAGAAGTGAAAATACCGAAAGCCAAACGAGGAAACAAAGATTTGAGCGTTGGGAGAATATAAAAGATGCTTTCTCTGCAAACTTTTTTAAGGAGTATGCCAATAAAAAAATAGTACTTATTGACGATGTGACCACAACAGGAGCGACTATTGCCGCTTGTATAAAAACATTGAGAGCGTGCGGTTACAACAATATCTCTGTTCTTACTTTGGCTTATGCCGATAATAGATAGCTGTTCGTTATTTGAGCAAAAACAAAAAAAACGAATAAAAAAATCAAATTTACTTTCAATATTCAGATATTATTATGTAACTTTGATAAGTTAAATGCATCAGCATTTTTATTAATTCAGAAATTTTAATTTAAAAAACAGAATATTATGGATACAGTAGGTAAATTATTGGCTAAAAAGTTATTGGAAATCAGTGCAGTAAAACTTCAACCAAAAAATCCATTCACATGGGCATCGGGTTGGAAATCGCCTATATACACCGACAACAGAAAAACTCTTTCATACCCTGACGTAAGAACTTTTGTAAAAGTTGAACTTACTCGCTTAATTGCTGAGAAATTTGGAGAATTTGATGTTATTGCCGGTGTTGCAACAGGAGCTATTGCTCAAGGAGCATTGATTGCTGATGAATTGGGCATGCCTTATGTTTATATTCGTTCAGCTGCAAAAGACCACGGAATGGGCAATTTGATTGAGGGAGATATTAAACCCGGACAAAAAGTTGTTGTAGTTGAGGACCTTATTTCAACAGGTGGCAGCAGTTTGAAAGCTGTTGAGGCTGTACGTCAAGCTGGTTGCGAAGTTGTGGGTATGGCTGCAATATTCACATACGGCTTCCCGGTTGCTGAAGAGAAATTTAAAGAGGCAAATGTTACCCTTTACACATTAAGTAACTACTATGCTGTATTGGAAGCTGCTGCTGAGACAGGTTATATTAACAGTGAGGATATTGAGACGCTAAAAGTATGGCGCGAAAATCCTTCACAATGGATGCAAGAGTAATCAGATGAGTAGTTTATGTAAATACGAGAGTTCTGTAAAGAGTGTTAATTCTCCTGTAGAGGCAGTATATAACACTCTTTCAGACTTAAATAATATTAGCAGAATTCAAGATAGAATACCTGCCGATAAAATCAAAGATATAAAATTTGACTCTGACAGTTGTTCTCTGAAAGTTGATCCTGTTGGAGAGGTTAAATTTGTTATCTGCAATAGAGAACCTAACAAAACCATTAAGTTTACGGCTGAGAATACACCTATACCCATATTTTTATGGATACAAGTATTACCTGTAACAGAAAACACATCTAAAATGAGGGTTACCTGCCACGTTGAGCTAAATATGTTCCTACGCGGAATGGTGGGCAAAAAACTTGAAGAGGGTATTGAAAGAATTGCAGATGTATTGGCATCGATAAACTATTAAGAAGGTAAAAAATGGCAGAAAAACTTTGGCAAAAAACAACTATAGTAAACTCTGAAATAGAGCGTTACACTGTAGGCATGGATAGAGAGTTAGATTTATACCTTGCTCCGTACGATATACTCGGGTCTATTGCACACATTACAATGTTAGAATCAATTGGGTTACTAACAAAAGAGGAACTCAGTTTGCTAACTGTAGAATTACGCAATATTTATGCTACCACCCAAGATGGATCTTTCATTATTGAAGAGGGTGTTGAAGATGTTCATTCTCAAGTTGAATTGTTGCTTACTCGCAAACTTGGAGATATTGGTAAAAAAATCCATAGCGGACGTTCTCGCAACGATCAAGTATTGGTTGACCTCAAGCTATTTATGCGTGCAGAGATTAAAGAGATAGTGATGCTTTGCAACAAGTTGTTTGAAACTCTTATTGCCCAAAGTGAGAATTACAAAGAAGAACTTATTCCCGGATATACCCACCTTCAAGTGGCTATGCCATCATCTTTTGGTCTTTGGTTTGGAGCCTATGCCGAAAGCCTTGTTGATGACCTTGCTGTACTTCAAGGTGCATATAAAGTTGTAAATCGCAACCCCCTTGGTTCGGCAGCAGGTTATGGCTCTTCATTTCCGCTAAACAGAACAATGACAACAAATCTGTTGGGATTTGATTCAATGAACTACAACGTTGTTTATGCTCAAATGAGTAGAGGCAAAACAGAACGTATTGTTGCTACAGCAATGGCTTCAATTGCTGCAACAATATCAAAACTTGCATTTGACGCTTGTATGTTCAACTCACAGAACTTTGGGTTTATAAAACTTCCCGATGAATATACAACAGGCTCAAGCATAATGCCTCATAAAAAGAACCCCGATGTATTTGAGTTAACACGTGCAAAATGCAATAAGCTACAAGCTCTGCCATATCAAATAACTCTTATTGCCAACAATCTACCATCGGGCTACTTCCGCGATATGCAATTAATCAAAGAGTCTTTCCTTCCCGCATTTGAAGAGTTAAAAGATTGTTTGATAATGACAACCGAAATGGTTCGCCTAATCGAGATAAAAGAGGGTATCATTGATGACGAACGCTATAAATATGCTTTCAGCGTTGAAGAGGTAAACCGCAGAGCCAAAGAGGGTACTCCATTCCGCGATGCATACAAACAGGTTGGTATTGAAATTGAAGAGGGCAGATTTACTCCCGATAAAAATATTAATCACACTCATGAGGGCAGTATCGGAAACCTTTGCAATGACCAAATATCTAAATTAGAAAAAGAGATTGTTAGCGGTTATAACTTTGAAAAACCGGAGCAAGCAGAAAAAACTCTTTTGGGCAAATAGTTGTTTTGTCCAAAGGAGGATAATCTCTTAATTTCCATTATGTCATTAAAAAAAATTACATATTCGTTATTAATTGTAACCGCAATTTTTTCGTCAGGTTGTTCAGACCTTAATGACGAAGTAATTCCTATTGCCGGCGTTAGAATTGAAGTTACTTTAGCTCAACAACAAAAGAAAGAGTATTGGGCTAGTTCGCCCGCTACATATGTAACATTCTTAATGCCATCTATCCCTTATGGGTTCCCATACTCGGTATCAGCATCAACAGGATATGCCGGAGTTTTGCAAGTATGCGGTTTTGACAGTCAATTTTATGCATTTGATTTATGCTGTCCCGTTGAACATAATCCTTCAATAAAGATTAGTGTTGACGAGAGTAATTTGAATGCTGTATGCCGAGAGTGTGGCTCAACGTACGATATTTTTTACGGAACAGGCGCTCCCATTGAAGGTATTGCCGCTCAAGAAAAATATTCACTCAGAAAATATCGTATAAACTACATTGCATCTACAGCCTCATACCTTATTTCAAATTAAGATAATAAGCCAAATTCATCACATAACATAGCAATCATGAAAACCTTTATAGCCACCTTCTTATCATTGATTATGGCAGTGAATATCTCTGCAAAAATCAAAGTCTCATGTATAGGGAATAGCGTTACTTACGGCTATCTACTACCCGAAAGAGAGAAAAATTGCTATCCTGCACAACTACAGAAAATGTTAGGCGATGATTATGAAGTTGGCAACTTCGGCAAGAGTGGTGCGACTCTTTTAAACAAAGGGCACCGCCCATATATGCAACAAAAGGAGTTTAATGATGCAATGGCTTTTGCAGGGGATATTGCTATTATTCATTTGGGATTAAACGATACTGACCCACGTAATTGGCCAAATTATAGCGAGGATTTTGAAAGAGATTATTATGCACTGATTGACTCGGTAAAAAGAGCTAATCCCAAATGCAAAGTGTGGATTTGCAGAATGTCGCCCATAACCGACAAACACCACCGTTTCAGGTCTGGTACTCGCGATTGGTACCGACAAATTCAATTCCATATTGAAGATATTGCTAAGATTAAAGAGGTGGGATTGATTGACCTGCAAGCACCTCTGTATGATATGCCCAACCTGTTACCCGATGCTCTTCACCCCGATACAACAGGAGCCAGGATTATTGCAAAAACTGTATATCAAGCAATTACAGGAGACTATGGCGGATTAAAGATGTCGCCTATATATTCTGACAATATGGTTTTACAACACAATACTCCACTACAAATTAAAGGTATTGCAAATGTTGGCGATGAAGTAACCGTAAAAATTGCAAATCAAAAACATAAAACCAAATGCGGAGAAAATGGGAAATGGTGTGTAACTCTTAACCCATTAAAGGCAGGTAAAGGATATACTCTCTCAGTTTCAACTAAAGATAAATGCTTAACTTACTCTAATGTTGCTGCAGGGGAGGTTTGGTTATGTTCGGGACAATCCAATATGGCGTTTATGGTTTGGGAAGGTGCAACAGCAAAAGAGGATATTGAGAATGCCAATAATGAGGATATAAGGCTGTTTAATCTTAAACCTGCTCACGAGACCAATGCTGTTGAGTGGAACACAACTTTCCTCGACTCGCTTAACCGTTTAGATTACTACAAACCTACCGAATGGCAGGTTTGTAACCCAAAGAGCGTAAACTCTTTTTCTGCAATTGGCTACCATTTCAGTAGAGTTCTTTCCGACTCGCTGAATATACCTATAGGTGTTGTATGTAATGCGATAGGTGGTTCTGCGACAGAATCGTGGATTAGCAGAGAGATTATTGAGGAGAAAATACCCGACATATTGGTTGATTGGACTAAAAACGATATGGTACAAGATTGGGTACGTGGCAGAGCCGAACTTAATTGTAAAAAATCATCAGTAGCAGGGCAACGCCACCCATACGAACCAACGTATCTTTATGCAGCAAATCAACAATGGATTAGCGATTTAACCGTAAAAGGTATGATTTGGTATCAAGGCGAAAGCAATGCTCATAACATTGAGTTGCACGAAGAGCTGTTCCCTATGGTTATTGAGAGTTGGCGCAAGCAACAGAATAACCCCGATATGCCGTTTTACTTTGTACAGTTATCAAGTATAAACCGCCCATCGTGGTGCAACTTCCGAAACAGCCAACGCATTATGAGCGAAACATTACCAAATGTTGGAATGGCGGTTTCATCGGACAAAGGCGATGAGTGGAATGTTCACCCTACAGAGAAACGAGAGATTGGCGAAAGATTGGCACGAATTGCTCTGAACAGGAGTTATGGTATGAGCGAAATTACCCCTTGCGGACCTATGTTTAAAAGCGTTACATTTGATAAAGTTGCTGCCTATCCCACTTTTGAATATGACAACGGTTTACAGGCTGCCGATGGTGGAGAGATTATAGGTTTTGAATTAGCAGGAGAGGATAAAATATTTTACCCGGCAACTGCAAAAGTTGTTAAAGGCAAGCTTAAAGTATCAAGCAATGAGGTTAAAGAGCCTAAATATATCCGCTATGGATGGCAACCATACACAAATGCAAACCTCGTTAATGGAGACAGGCTTCCCGCAAGTACTTTTAAGAATTAATCTCCACCCTAAGCCTCTACTAAATAAAATATTAGACTAATTGGTCATATTGGACTAATTAGTCTAATTTATTAATAACGGGGATAATATTACCTCAACAACAGAGAAGAGTCTCCGTAGCTTAAAAAGCGGAAGTTGTTTGCAAGGGCGTAATCGTAAATTTCACGCCAACGTTCTCCGCCAATATAGGCTGATACCAATAATAGCAAGGTGCTTTTGGGTTGGTGAAAATTTGTGATTATTCCGTCAACCACTCTAAACTTGTAACTTGGCACTATTATTATTTGGGTTGAGGTTACAAGGTGCGACAAGCCATTACTCTTTAGATAGTTAACTATGTTACAAAACGCCTCAGAGCGAGATATTTCAGAGGGGCAGTCGTAAGGTTGCCACTGCGACACTTTTAGCGATGCAGGGTTTTGAGGTTCTCTGCCTAATGCTACTCCAATATGGTATAGCGACTCTAATGTACGCACTGAGGTTGTCCCCACTGCTATTACGTTTTTATCGGTTTGTGCTATTTTTTCAATTACTTCAAGAGGTACAGATATTAACTCGGTATGCATATCGTGCCCACCTATAGTATCGCTCTTTACGGGGCGAAATGTTCCTGCTCCTACATGTAGGGTTACTTCGGCAGTCTCTACTCCACTTTTGCGCAAGGCATCAAACACTTGTGGGGTAAAGTGCAGACCTGCTGTTGGCGCAGCTACCGAGCCCTCTATTTTTGAATAGACTGTTTGATATGTGGTTTTATCGCTCTCCTCTGCTTCGCGATTTAGGTATGGGGGTATCGGCAATTCGCCTACAGCATCTAATAGTCGGGCAAATGTAAATGAGGGGTTATCCCACGAGAAACGTATGGGTTGTGGAGAACCTACACCTACCCTTTCGGCTGAGAAATTTACGGTCTCTCCGTCAAGAGCGATGGTGCGAGTAAGTTTTCCCTCTTTCCATTTTTTTGAGTTACCTACCAAACACTCCCACTCACATTCGGTAGTTGATTGAAATGATAGTGCATAGTCGGCAGGAGCATGAGGCTCTAAACAGAATATCTCTATTGATGCTCCACTCGCCTTCTGAAAATGTAAACGGGCCTGTATCACTCTTGTGTTATTGAATACAAGCATTGAATTTTGCGGAAGATGCGTTGGAAGAGTATTAAATACCGACTCTCCTATA
>JAGBHI010000075.1 GCA_017935575.1 Bacteroidales bacterium
CTCTTTTGCTTTAATGAAAAACCTTCAATTAGCAGCAACATTTACCTGCGCTACCAAGAACGTTCTCAATTTTGTGCATGTATTGTTTTTTCATATTCTCGCGAGCGGGACCAAGATATTTTCTTGGGTCAAACTCAGCGGGTTTATTAGCAAATACCTCACGAATTGCAGCTGTCATTGCAAGACGGCTATCTGAGTCAATGTTGATTTTACAAACTGCAGACTCAGCTGCTTTACGCAACCACTCTTCGGGGATACCGATAGCATCTTTCAATGCACCACCGTATTTGTTGATTGTTGCAACCTCTTCTTGAGGAACTGATGATGAACCGTGAAGAACGATAGGGAATCCTGGAAGCTCTTTCTCAACACCCTCTAATACATCAAAACGTAGTGGAGGAGGAACTAAGCGTCCATTCTCATCTTTTGTACATTGCTCTGGTTTGAATTTGTTTGCTCCGTGTGAAGTACCAATTGAAATAGCAAGGCTATCGCAACCTGTTTTTGTAACGAAGTCAACAACTTCCTCTGGACGAGTATAAGTGTGGTGCTCAGCGCAAACCTCATCTTCTACTCCTGCCAATACTCCAAGTTCTCCCTCAACAGTTACTCCAAATTGGTGAGCATACTCAACTACTTTTTTAGTAAGAGCTACGTTCTCATCATAAGGAAGGTGTGATCCGTCAATCATAACTGAAGAGAATCCCATATCGATACATGATTTACATGTCTCGAATGAATCACCGTGGTCTAAGTGAAGAACGATTTGTGGATTTTCGCAACCCAACTCTTTTGCATACTCAACTGCTCCCTCTGCCATATAACGCAAAAGTGTTTGGTTTGCGTATTGACGTGCACCTTTTGATACTTGAAGGATTACTGGAGATTTTGTTTCAACTGCAGCTTGAATAATTGCTTGTAGTTGCTCCATGTTGTTGAAGTTGAACGCGGGGATTGCATATCCACCTTTAATTGCTTTAGCAAACATCTCTTTTGTGTTTACCAAACCAAGGTCTTTGTAGCTAATCATTTTGTTTTAATTTTATGATGTTAGTAAAAAATCTCAAATACTCTGCAAAGTTACTATTTTTTTTGATATATCAACTCATCTATATATCTCAATTTACACTATCTTATTTGTTTTTGTTTATTGACAACAAACGCTCTAAACCTTGAGTTGATATATTCCGTGAAATTTTCCCATTTTTAGCAAACGATATTTCACCCCTCTCCTCCGATACTATTACAGCTATTGCATCAGTTTCTTGAGTAATTCCCATTGCTGAACGATGGCGTAAACCTAACTCTCTTGGAATATTTGGAGCATGCGACACAGGTAATATACACCCCGCCGATGTAATCTTTCCGTCAGCAATAATTATTGCTCCATCATGCAAAGGTGTTCCTTTATAAAAGATAGTTTCAATTAGACGCGACTCCACATCGGCATTAATAAGTTCTCCTGTCATCTCATATTTCACCAATGGTAATTCCTGTTTTATTACTATTAATGCTCCCGTCTTAGATTGCGACATATTTTTACAGGCATACACAATAGGCATAACAAATTTTGGAACTTCTGAATCTTCTGTTTTGTTTGCTTTAAAATAATTGGTAAACCTTTTCCAACTTTTGTGAGATCCAACTTCTCCCAAAAAACGTCGTATATCGTCTTGAAATAGTATTACAAGGATTATGACTCCAACATTCACCAATTTATCCATCATGGAGCCAAGCAATTGCATATCCAATATGCGCGATACAAATATCCACAACAATATAAAGGCTATAATTCCTCCAAATATCTTTATGGTACCAGAAACTTTCATTACCCTATATACATAATATAGAATAACGGCAACCAAAAAAATATCTATTATGTCTTTTATTCCTAACGAAAACATACTTTACCTTAGTTTTTCAAAAATTTTAATTGTATCAACACACTCCTTTACATCATGCACTCGCAATATATTAGCCCCTTTAGCAAGAGCAAAACTATTCAAAGCTATCGTTCCCGGCAAAGAGTCCTCTGGTGTTGAATTAAGATATTTGTATATCATTGTCTTACGAGATATACCCACCAACAAAGGTAATTTAAATTGGGCTATATCTCCAAGATTTTTCATAAGAATATAGTTCTGCTCCAATGTTTTTGCAAAACCAAATCCAGGATCAAGGATTATATCGTTTACTCCCATACTTCTGAGAGTATTTATTTTTTCGGAGAAATAGGCTATAACCTCAGTTGTTATATCTCCTTTGTAATTTGTTAGCTCCTGCATTGTTTGAGGATTTCCTCTCATATGCATAACAATATAAGGGACATTGAGTTTGGCTATAGTTTCAAACATAAAAGGATCTCCCTCTCCTGCCGTAATATCATTTATAATATGAGCTCCACACTCTTCAATTGCATAACGAGCAACATTTGCTCTAAATGTATCAACAGAGATTACCGTTTCAGGGTATTTTTCACGTATAAGCGGTAGAGCTAATGCAAGACGCCTGATTTCTTCCTCTTCACTTACATCGTCAGCTCCCTGACGCGAAGAATATGCTCCAACATCTATAATATCACCTCCTTGAGCAATTATTTCATCTGCCCGCCTCAATATAGCATCAGCCTCAAAACATCTGCACCCGCCATAAAAAGAGTCGGGTGTTATATTCAGAATACCCATAACCAATGGGCGCTGTAAAGATATTAATGTACCTTTAATATTTAATGTCATTGAGTTTTTCATCTCCCATTTACGTCATTAATATAGCACCATAGAATTGCTAATGCGAAGATAATATTTTTTATTAGCAATCAAGCCAACTATATCTGTTTAAATAAAAAAAGGTGTGTCAAATTAACTTGACACACCCAATTTTATAATTCAAAGTTCTATTATAATTGGCTCATTGCCTCTTTAATGCTATGATCAGGATTAATCTCTAAGATTTTACCCCACCATTTACGAGTCTCCTCATATTTTGCTCCTTGAGGATTTGCCGCATACTCTTTCAAGTATGAATAGTATCCCAAATATTGGTAAGCCTCAATAATATTATTACTTCTATCTCCTTTAGCCTCTAACATCTCTGCTACTTTCTCATAGAAAGGTTTAGCTAAACCAAGCTCAGTTTCAGGGTCCATACCAGAGTGAGAACGTGCACGCCACAAATTTCCACGATAATCGTCAGGAACGCGCTCTGCCACTACAGTAAATGCGGCATCAGCTTTTTTAAACAACTCTACTTTTGTATCCATTACAGTATCTGCTTGTGCTGCAGAATAGTATGCTCTACCCAAGTTGAAGAAGTCCATTGTTTTAGCCTCATCACCTATCAACTCCATATATTTAGCCATTGCATCAGAACTTTTAACCATTTGGTCTGCTGCCTTATATGCATCGCTAAGATCTTTCATCAAGGTAGGATTCTCAGGATCTTTTGAAATTGCTTTTTCCAACACTGCAACATACTCATCAGGACGATTTATTTGTTTTAAAGAGTTTCCATAAACAGAATAGTCTTGTGCAGTAATCAAATCAGCATTTGCCTCATTATTCATAAATTTAGCACCATACTCTGCTGCTTGCTCATAGTTTTCAAGAGCATTGTTATCGTACATTGCGAAACGATTTAACAAAATATCATCTGGAGCATCAACCAATGCCTCTTCAATCAAAGTCAAAGACTCTTCATACTTTTTATCAAAGAACAATAGAGCAGCGTGACGAGAGCGGTCTGTTGCAAAGTGGTTAGGATTTGCCATATATGTTGCATATGCTTTAACCGCTTGTGTAAAACGCCCTGCATTAAACAATGCCTCTGCATACTCGCGTTGTGCAATTGCAGAAGTTGGTCTTAGATTTAACAACTCCTCTAATTTACCTGTAGCATATTTAGGATTTAAAGGATAGTGCATTTTTGCATTCTTAATGTATGCCTCAACGCAGTTTGCATCATAGTAAATTGCATTTTCGTAATCTCCTGCTGCTAAACCGGGGTCGCCGTTTTTCCATGCAATATCTCCTTGCAATACAAATATAGGAGCGTATTGTTCATCAGCTTTCAACGCATTATCCAAATATTTTTTAAATTGAGGCAATCCTGCTTCAAAATATGCACGAGCAATATTTGTATTAACAGCCGCTTTATCAGTTTTTGCAAACTTTATAGCTTTCTTAAATTGAATTTCTGCCTCTTTTGTGTTACTATCCAATAGTAGTTTTCCTAAACCAATATAGTTAAAAGGATAGCCTGCATTTGCACTGACTCCATCATTGTAACATTTTGAAGCAGCAGTTTTATTTCCTAATGCAAACTCACATTCTCCTAAATAATACAATGCCTCAGCCTTGTTTGTAGAAGCATCATTCATGGTTCTCTCAAGAATAATTTTAGCACGATCGGGTTGACCTGACTTAAAATACTCAACTCCATCATTGTAACTTTGAGCCACTGCAGTTGATACTGCACTCGCAACTAACATTAATGCTGCGAACAAAAGTGATTTCTTTAACATAATCTTCTTTCTTATTTGAGTTATTATTATATTCAATTTAAAATCTAACTGCTATTATTCGGTTATTTTAACCTGTTTAATGCGTACCTGTTGTGTTGTCGGAAGCATTCCTGATTTTAAGACTATAAGTTGTCCTTTATCTCCGCCCAAGAAGTTTGAAAATCCTCTCGCCAATCCGGTTCGTGACGACGTATCCAACGCATAGACTCTTCTTACAAAAGGATAGTATCCTAACGCGATGTATGCTTGATATGGTTGATAGGTGTTTGCTGCTGTTGCAACATCATCACGACTCATAGCCACAACCTTTACTCTATCGTTAAACGACATGTTTGTACTATCGTTCTTATTTCCAATCCAACTTGCACCTATTACTCCTATTGCTCCTGGAGTTGCAGCAACATAATCAATTACCTTTTCGTTTGTACCTTGTGCATAAATATTTTCACCTACCATAGGTTCGCCTTTGCATATTGAATCCAAAGCGAAACGAACTGTACTTGAATTCTTGTTGTCAAATGTCAATGTTAAATCTTTGATTTTAGATTTAGGATTAATATCTCTCCACGAAGTAATTTTACCTGTCAATATATCCTTAACTTGCTTTATCGTAAGCATTGAATCAGGATTATTCTTATTTACTATTAATGCCACTGCATCTATAGCAAAGCAATATGAGCGAGGTATCATTTTTTGATTTCTCAAAGCGATCTTCTCTGCCTCAGTATAATCTCTTGTTGTAATAGCAAATCTTACACTATCGGTCAAAAGCAAATCCATTGTTTCAACTTCCGATGCATAGATAGGAATAATTGACGCTTCGGGATATGTATATTCAAAAAGATTAATTTCTTGCGATATAACAGGAGCAAAACTCTCATCTCCCGCAATAACTATAACTCCCTTTGTTGGCTTATCCAAAACCTTTTGAGCCTCTTTTTTAGCACAAGAAAATAGAGTAAGAACTACAACAAATAATATGTAAGATGCTCTCTTCATATTTTTCAAGATTTTTTATAACCTCTGTATTTTATAAAGCGGTATGCCCTAAATATCGCATACGCTACAAATATTCCTGCGAATATATAACGTGTTAAAGGTGCAAAATTATTAAATACCTCGGTAAATACCAAAAGATATGCAAAGCCGAAATAAGCAATAATCATTATTATGCCAAAGATATAACCTAAATTTATTGTTATAACTTTTTTATCTTCAACCTCGTCTGTTTTATTTTCCATATATAGTTTTTAATTATATTCCCGTTTAAGGTGCATCTACATTACAAATATTTGTATGTTATGCTAATTATTCGATTTCTCTCTTTTTTGACAACCGAATGTTGTTTAAGTTTAATTTTCGGAATCTATATTGTTATTTTTAAATTCCATATATCCCTTGTCCTTAAAGAAACAAGTATTGTCAATTAATGTTTATACGAAATATGAATATTATAATATTTTTTATTCAATTCGTCTTTTTGTATTAAAAAACAGTTTGTATCAGAATGTTTTTCACTCGTCCTTTTTTTGAAAATCCGCACGTCCGTACCTAAATGGACGAACGTGCGATATTTCAAATACTCTTATATTTATTAAGAATATTACATTAGTTTAAATGATACTGGCAAGTTGAACCAAACGTTCACTGCGTGACCGTTTTGTTTACCCGGAATAAATTTGGGTAATGATTGAACAACTCTGACAGCCTCTTTGTCAAGAGATGAGTCAACACCACGTAACACTTGTACGTCACCGATTGAACCATCTTTCTTAACAACGAAACGAACAATTACCCTACCTTGAATACCGTTCTCTTGAGCGATAGTTGGATATTTGATATTGTCGCTGATGTATTGAAGCAATGCTTTTTGACCACCGGGGAAAGTAGGCATTTGCTCTACCACGTCAAGAACTTGATTGTCCTCTTCAACAACGGGTTTTACAGCCTCTTTAAAGTCAGCAATATCTTGTCCGTTCTCTTCATCGTTACCTTTTACGTCAGCAATAGAGATAGTAACCTTTGACTCTGTAAGTTCCTCCTGAGATTTAATCTCCTCTTCCTCTGCCACCTCTTCGTCCTTCTTAATTACAGGAGCTGTAAACTTGATAGAACTTTTTAGTGGTGGTGGGGGAGGTGTCTCCATCAATGGTTTATACTCTTCGTTTTTCTTAACCTCAGCCTCTTTCAAATCAGACAACTCTGTTACTTGAGTCATCACAATCTCTTCTTCCTCGGGTTTAATTTTATCAATCAAATCCCCGATTAAACCAGGCAAGAAAAACGCAGCTATTGCTACTAATGCTACAACTATTGTTGCTATATTATGACGTTTGGGTGAATCCTTACGCAAATCGTATGCGCCATACGCCTTATTTCTACCTTCAAAAATAAGGTCGCACCATTCTTGTGAACTAATATTTGCCATTATTCTTATTTTTTAGGTATTAATTATAATTTAGACGTATCAATTTGACTTGATAATTCTCCTTTTGATTCATAATTATCAATCAAAAATTGGTCTCCCTCTGTTATATCTACGATTGCATATTTGCTTATTCCACAAAGGTGCATCTCGTCAAGTGCATCGATAAGGTTTTTATAACTTGAAGCATCAGATCCCTTTATCATAACAACCGGAGCGGTTTTTACGTTTTTGATTTCTGAAGCTTTTTTATTAAACTCCTCATCTTCCATACCAGTCTCTAACTTCTCTTTCTTCAAGTCCTCCAATTGATTTACTATCTCTCGGTTTCTGTCTTGTAATACCGCACGCAAACCATCAGCAGCGAAAGTTGTTTCACTTAATGTTGTGTAATCGGTATAATCGGGTTGTCCTGAATAATAGTAAACTTTATCTTCTCCTCCAAGTAAGATTGTTATAGCACGTGAAGCAGCGACCTTGGTTTGGTCCTCTTCTGTTATATTCTTATCGTTTGATGGCATACTTATCTCCATGGTTTGAGGCTTTTTCAAAGTTGTACAAAGCATGAAGAAGGTAATCAAAAGCATGTTCATATCAACCATGGGGGTAAAGTCCACGTGGATATGCATTTTTTTAGGCTTACCTTTTTTGCCGTCGCCAGATTCTTTTTGTTGTACTTCTGCCATATTACAATTCTCTATTATTTAATAACAACTCTCTCTTCGTCTTTGATATTTTTGAGGTTGGTTATAAGGTTATAACGGTTTTCGCGAATATCTTGCAACGAAGTCATTAAGTTTCTGATAATAGGATAGGGTGTTCCTGCAGCTGCTTTGATAGCGATTCGTAAGTCTCTATTTGCAGCACGTGCGCTTTTAACCCACACCTTAACTTCATTCTTATCGTCAATACCTTCGGCATTCTTTGTGGTATCACAAGGAATACCTGCAGTAATTCCCACAACCTCGCCTTTAAGGGCTTTATCTTGTTGATCTGATGTTAGAGACAAAAATGATTTCATTTTAGCAATGGGAGTTCCGAAAGTTGGTAATGTTCTAAACTTTTGAACCTCCTCTGCTGTCAATTCCATACCATATTGTGCTGCCACATCTTCAAGAACCGCCGCCTTATCTGCAGGTCTATCAAGACTCATATATATTTTACCGTCTTGATCGATCAAAATTTGCAAAATATCAGTTTCGGGTATTTTAATCTCCGATACTGAATCGGGAGTATTAACTTGTACCGGTTCTTTTTGCACAAAGGTTGAGGTTAACATAAAGAATGTAAGCAAAAGCACAGTAACGTCACTCATCGCGGTCATATCGATGAGCGTGCTCTTTCTTTTTACTTTTACTCTTGGCATATTCTTAATATGTTAAATTGTTATTATTTCTCGTGAGTAGCTGCGTATGAACCAACGATTGAGAATCCGATCTCATCGATAGCAAATGTCAAGTTGTCAATTTTACTTGTAAAGAAGTTGTAAGAAATTACAGCCAAAGCACCAGTTGCGATACCGAATGCAGTATTGATAAGCGCCTCAGAAATACCGGCAGATAGAGCAACAGAGTCAGCAGCTCCGTCAGATGCCAAAGCCGAGAATGATTTGATCATACCCATAACGGTACCAAGTAGTCCGACCAAAGTACCAAGAGTTGTCAATGTTGCAATGATAGGCAAGTTTTGGTTAAGAGCAGGTAACTCCAATGCAGTAGCCTCTTCAACCTCTTGTTGGATAACTGCAAGTTTTTGCTCTTTAGTCAAACGAGTATCTTGCTCCATTTGCTCATATTTAACAAGAACTGAAGTTACTACGTTTGCAACACAACCTTGTTGTTGGTCACAAAGTGCTTGAGCTCCTTTAATATCGTTAGCAGCCAATTTAGCTTTGATAGCAGCAACGAATTTAGCAGTTTTGCCTTTACCCATAGCTTTCATAAGAACGATTGCACGTTCAACACTCAACACGATAACAGTAAGGAATAATGTTTGTAGAACAGGTACGATAAATCCACCTTTGTAGATTGTTCCTAACATGTTCTCAGGATGTCCATTAACGGGATCGTTGTTAGCGAAGTTCGCTGGATCTCCAAGGACGAACATAAATACACATACTGCTACAACAGCACACAATAAAATTACTGTAAAGGCAGATTCGATACCTTTAAATTTTTTAGCTTTAGTTGCCATAATAGAAATAAATTAATTTGTTAAGTTAATAAAATGATTATTGATAGTTAATTTTCTATTCTTATCTAATAATAAATGTATAATCTTTCTCTATTAATAAACGATATATTTCAAATAAAATTGCGATGTTATACTCTTTTTTGTTCCTTTTAAGGTACAATACACAACATACAGCGTTCAAAATTACGTGAATATTTTGAATTACAAAAATTTTAAACATTTTTTTACTCTAATTTATATCTACATCGCACTATTTCCTTTAAAATATAGACAAAAAAAGGAGATAATGAACAAATTATCTCCTGAAAACTATTTTATAAATAAGAATTTATCTATTTACTCATATACCTATATAAATAGAGTTAATAAAAATATTCCGTTATTTTCTCTCGCCCAATAAACGCAACAGATATAGGAACAGATTTATAAAATCCAAGTAGAGTGTTAAAGCTCCTATTAATGCTATTTTTTGAGTTACCTCTCCACAACCTTGATTAATTTCCAATAACTGTTTTATTTTATTAGTATCATAAACGGTAAGTCCAACAAAAATAAGAACTCCTGCATATGTTATTATCCAATACATTGCACTATTAGCCCAAAATATATTAACTATAGTAGCTATAACAAGACCTATAAGTAACATATAGAGAATTCCACCCAATTTTGACAAATCTTTTTTGGTAAAATACCCAATAAGGCTCATAACACCAAAAGTTCCTGCTGTTACAAAAAATGTAGTGGCTACCGACTCTTTTGTATATGCGGCAAATATAACAGATAGCGTTAAACCGTTAATCAAAGAGTAAATCATAAAGAGAAATAGTGCCGTTGAAAATGATATTTTATGAATTCTTGCACTGATAACAAAAACCAATACAAACTCTGCAATTATCAACCCCCAAAACAATATTGAATTTGAGAATATCGAATACATCAACTCTGTTGACTGTGCAACATATAGCGCCACCACTCCTGTTACTCCCAAAGCAAGGGTCATCCACATATATACACTTTTCATTAATGCTCCCACCTCAACTGACGAATGAGACGAAACTGAATAATAGTTATTTTCCATAATTATTTTTTATTCTGTTAATATCTTAATAACAACACAAAATTACTCATTTATGTTGAAATATAAAAGTCTCTTATCTTTAGCTCTTAAAATACAGCTTAAAATTTAATTAATATGTTATTACAAATAGGTTGTAGGGCGACGAACCACGCCCAAACTTCTATTGAGCATCATACGAAGCAAACTCAAATTATTTTCGTATTGCAACTGTACATATTCACACTTTGATTGCAACCTCTCAAAATACCACTCTCGCAATATATAATTAATAATTACCTCATTTATATGGTGCTCTATTGTCAAATAGGAACCCTCTGCCACATTAATTTTAAAACAGAGATGAGTATCGTCAAAATCGGCAAATTTTGCCGAATCTACAGAAGCAAAAGGGAGTAATGTATCGCGCAATTTATAAAAAAGTGTCTTAAACTTATCATTACACCACTCATACTCATCACAACTTAGTATTATTCTATCATTCAATGCCTCTGCACCTGTTTCAACAGAGTTTACCGAAAGCGCGGTATAAGATGTACGACGAGTCAACTCATTTAATATCTCTCCTTTGTTAATCTTCAAACAAACTGAATCTTTTTTCATAACCCTAAATTTATTTACTTTATATTATTGCTATTCATTAATCTTTTTGCCGCAGCTCGGCGCATTTCTCTTTGGCGGCGATGGTGTTGATACACAATAAGACGCGCCGTTTGTATCCCAAAAAAGAAACGCGAAGCCTTGCAATCTGCTAATACACGATAGAGAGCCTCTCTATAATTAAGTGATGGATAGCGCGCCATATAGTCAGCCGTTTTACGAGCCATCTCCTCGTACATTGCCATTTTGCAACTATTTTTACAATTTATTGGAATATGTTCCAGTACCTTACGAACATTACGAGCAGCCTCTTCAAAGGTTATATAATAACGACCTCTGCCACTGTAAATAGTTTTCATTAGAAGTGCATCTTTGGGCATATACGGAGCCATATCGCCCAGCTCTTTCATCTCTTCATTGAAGGCCGCTATAAAGTCAGCCTCACGTTCATCTTTAAAACAACTCTTTTTCATCTTTCCTAAAAATTTACCATATTCAACTTATCGGAAAGACCAAGAACTTTTATCTATTTGGTTAATGCAAAGGTAATCCTTCTATTGTAATTTTACAACACTATTTATGGTATTAATACATTTTTATATAAATATACCACTCATTTAGGCTGTATATCAAGAAGAAATAAAATTTAAGATTATAACATTTGTTTATAAAAGAAGAAAACGGAAAACGATTTTCATCGTTTTCCGTTTTATGTCGGGGTGAGAAGACTCGAACTTCCGGCCTCCACGTCCCGAACGTGGCGCGCTACCAACTGCGCTACACCCCGATTTGCGGTGCAAAAATACTCTTTTATTATAAATATACAAAAAGTAGTATTGCTTTTTTTATTTTTGCACTATACTATTTGGTTACAATAATCACAGAGCAAATTATATATTAAATATATGTGCTGCATTTTTAAAGGTAGCTTCAGCTATCTCATCTGTAGTCATATTCAATACCGATGCTATTTTGTTTACAGTATTTACGATATAGGCAGGCTGATTTCTCTTCCCTC
>JAGBHI010000076.1 GCA_017935575.1 Bacteroidales bacterium
AAGAGTAATTTTGCCTGATACGAAAGAAGGAATATTTAACGCTTGACGTAGTGTTGTAGAGAATGTCTTTGTAGAACCACTTGGGTTACGTAGGGTAAGAGTTGCTTTTTTACCATTCCATGAAGCCCAACCATAAACATTTACTTTTGAACCGTCCCAAGGGTTGCCTCCAACCCAGTGAGCATCGGCAAGGACATCTTCATTTTCTCTGTGCCAAACTATACACTCGGCTAAAGCCTCCCAAAGTTCTCCATCTTCTCCAATGGTGCTCATTAGGTCATTATCAACGTAAAGTTCAATCAATCCCGAACCGCAACCAAAAGCACAGTGCATTTCACGGATAATACCTTTGGCTGTTGCATCGCTATCGTTACGAGGCATAACATTTGGCGGACCATATTTTGTAACCATCAATCCGTGAGTCATAATAGAGTTGATAGGACAAATAGGTGAAGCAAGAGGGTAGTTCTTGTAAACCATATAGTCGCGATAAGTAATCCATTTCTCACGGTAGTCACCTTGATTGCCTATTGAATTCCAGTCTGCGTCTTGACGCCAAATAGCGTCAGCAAAGTGTAGCCAGAAAGGAGAAGACCATGTTCCAACAGTACAGTTAAAATAGAGGTCATATTTTATTTTGCGAAGTACATTCAACATATTCAAGAAACTCTCAACGTCCTCTTCAATCTTTGGACCTGTCGCATTACCAAGATCACTAATACCGTCCAATTTAAAGTAACGGAAGTCGTAATCGTTCACCATTTGAGCGCAACGTGCAGCAAATTCGTCAAGGTATTCGGGGTTAGATAACTCAAAGTTTGTAATTTGTGTTGAGTGAGTGCTGTTCCAATATGCAAGTCGTTGTTGTTTTGATGCTCCATAACCACCTACGGGGCCTAACCATGCTCCAATACCTGTTCCCATAGAGGTTGCTTTCTCGTTGATATTAGAGAATCCGTCGGGGAAGCCAATATGGAAATCCCATAATGAGTTAAAATCGTCCCAACCGTCGTCCCAAACAAAGGCATCAATACCAACATTATGTTTGTCAAAGAGGTTGGCTTTCCATGCATCAAGAACAGGAAGACATTGCTCCTCTGTCATGCGGTTTAATGGGTTGGAGTCGTTGTTTCGGTCAATATTAAGTTCGTACCATGAGTTGTAATGTATAAATGAGCGGTAAGGAACAGCTCGCTCTCTCTCGTTGTATGCAAGGAACGAACGGCGAAGTTGGCCTTCTGCTACCAATCCTACAACTGCACCAATGTGCCAAGTATCTCCGGCTTTAAGAGTAGTAGCTCTACTCCAACGACCTGTTATTGTTTTTTCGGCACTCGATGCAATAGAAACTGTTGCTCCTGATATGGATATAGCTCCTGAACTTGTGATAGTCTCTGTTTTTGTTTCAGCAAAATATCTCAAAGTATATGTTCCTGCCGAAGGAACATTTAATGTATAGGTTTTATTGCTGTAAGCTGTTCCTGAGTAACCTATATGGTAATCTTTAGCTACAACATTA
>JAGBHI010000008.1 GCA_017935575.1 Bacteroidales bacterium
AGGGGATATAATAAATATAACCGACAGCACAGGAGCAAAGGTAGTAACATACACCTACAATGCCTGGGGCAAGATTATGTCAATGACAGGCAATATGGAGCTTGCAGTAAATAACCCTTTCAGATACAGAGGATATTACTATGACGAAGAGAGCGGATTGTATTATCTGAACAGCAGGTATTATGACCCTCAGACGGGTAGGTTTATTAATGCGGAGCCGAATGTTGATTATGGCAAATTTGACGAGGGTGCCGGATTAAATGGATACAATGTGTTTGCTTACTGTGCCAATAATCCGGTCATGTTCAAAGATGATAGCGGAGAATTTGTAATATCTACAGCTGTTCTAATCGGAATTGGTATTGGTGCTTTGATTGGTGGCGTTGCAGGTGGGACCTATGGCTACAACAAGGCTGTAAAAAACAATGTTCCCAAAGGACAGCGTTGGAAATACGTTGTTGGATATGGTTTAGGTGGTGCAGTTATTGGAGGCGTGATAGGAGGATTTGTAGGCTATGGTGTAGGTGTTGCTCTGGGTGCAAAAGCCTCAAGTGGATTAGTTATAAAATCTGTTTCAAAGGCGCTTTCATCTGTAAGTAGAAACACAATGCATCATATTATGCAAAGCAAACATGCATGGGGACGATTCCTTAGAAATGCTACTTGGAATAATGTTAAAGGTTTAATCAACACTACTATTAAGAACGGAGCGACAACACTGATTAATAAACAAGGCGAAGCCTTAATTTATGAAGCCGTTAGAAACAATGTTGTCGTACGATATGCCATTATTGATGGTGTAATTAAAATATCTGATGCATGGGTGAAGACGAGGTGATAATATGATTTTATATAGTGATGAATATACTCGAAAGTTTGAGCTTGAGGGGGAATGGTTTAAATGCGTCCAGTATTTACATGAAAAGTGGAGAGCAGAAATAAAAAGTGTTTCGCTATTTTTGAAGCTTTCGGTTAACGCCTGGTATACCTTGACTTTAGATGGGCCAGAACTTTCATTGGAAAAAGACGAATATGACACATTGACCAATATGCTGTGCGATTGTTTTGAGTATTTCGATGATACATTTTCTACTAATGAGAACTGTCAATGGATATTTGGATATATGATGGAAGTTAGAACAGATTTGTTTCTCAATTTGGGATTAGAGTATAACATGATAGAGCAGAGGGGAAAATCCTTAATTGAGAAAGCAAGCAACAACGAAAACCTGTTTGCACAACTGCTATTTGCACTGGACAACTGTTCAGATAAAGAAGTTGAAAGGAGACGTAAAAGAGTCAAAGAACATATATTAGAGTATTTTGATGCTTCGCAGGAGATCGATCAATATTTTATAGAAATTTTAACAGTAGCAGTTGAGTAATTACAAGATTGGTTGCTAGGCGCTTCTGCTGTTAAAAGGTTTCATGAGTACTCATTACAAGTTTTGCCTTTGTGGTATCATAAAGGTGATGCTTGCCAGTACATAGCAGGTCACTTGCAATATGCAAATATTTTATGAACATTCAAAATTGAGACTTGCATTTTTGTCTTTAAGTGAGGTAACAGTTGGAGGGACTTCTTTCCCTCCAACTGTTACTCTCACTGTAAAGAAGGCAAATATGGAAAAGGTTAAACTGATCGTTCACGAGTGTTTTTAGAGTAAAGAATATCATATAGTATGCAAAAGCGTTGATATTCAAGTAATGTGATCAAACAGTGCACTATAATCGATAGGCAATCCGCTGACCTACCGAGATTCGCTGTCGTTCACATGGAAGAACGGCAGACAGCTTGCCTCTTTACAAAACGGGCAGCAGTGTGATAAACTATACATACAATGCCGACGGAGTAAGAATAGGAAAAAGCGGCTCAAGAGCCGGAACTTTTATAGTTTCCGGTACGCAGATACTGCGTGAAATAAACAGTGTAGCGACCATAGATTATCTCTATGACGAAAACGGTTCACCGATAGGACTTACTTACAAGGGAACAACATATTATTACCGCAAAAATCTCCAAGGGGATATAATAAATATAACCGACAGCACAGGAGCAAAGGTAGTAACATACACCTACAATGCC
>JAGBHI010000077.1 GCA_017935575.1 Bacteroidales bacterium
AATGAATTATCTGATGAATATATTTTAAAAACTCAATATAAACTTAACAGAAGACCTAGACAGAAACTTAATTTTGATACACCTAAAAATAAGTTCTTTAAATTTTTATCTTAATTTTGCACTTAGTCTTTGAAACTACCAACAACTTTATAAATTATTTTTTTATACTGATAAAAAAAATTATCTTTACACCTGCAGGAATGTTGTTTTGATAAAAACGTTAATATGAAGATATTCAGCGCAAAAGATAATAAAGAGTTAGACGAATATACAGTAGATAAGGAGTCGATAAGTTATTATGACCTTATGGAACGTGCCGCTTCGGCAGTTACATACGAGATAATTTCGCGTTGGCGCCGTAATACTCCGGTGGTTGTTTTTGCAGGTCCGGGCAATAACGGTGGCGATGCTATGGCTGTTGCCAGAATGTTGTCTGATGAGGGTTATGCAGTATCGGTATATTTCTTTAATCCTACACGCTCTGCATCTGTAAATTGTCAAAAAAACTTTGACCTTTTAAAAGAGAGGGAGATTAAAGCCGAAGAGGTTATTTTAACTTTTATCCCTCCTGAAATAACATCAAATACTCTAATTGTTGACGGATTGTTTGGTGTAGGGCTTAATCGCCCTTTGGTTGGAGGATATGTTTCGTTGGCACAATACATCAATGAATCGGGAGCATCGGTTCTCTCTATTGACATGCCTTCGGGTTTGTTTGCAGAGGATAACTCAAAAAACGATTATAGAGGGGTTGTTAAGGCAAATATTACAGTTTCGTTTCAATACCCCAAACTTGCATTTATGCTTGAGGAGAATGCTCAATATGTAGGGGAGTGGCGAATTGCCGATATTGGAATATCTCCCGAAATAATTGAGGAGAAGGAGACTCCTCTATACTATATTGAGCCCGAAGATGCTGTAAAGCTATTAAAACGACGAGATAAATATGCCGATAAACGCCAATATGGGCACATGTTACTTGTTGCTGGAGCAACAGGTATGATGGGAGCTGCTGTAATGGCTTCAAAGGCGGCTTTACGTTCGGGAGCAGGTTTGGTAAGCGTTCATACGGCAGCTTGTGGCGAAGAGATTTTGCAAACTGCGGTTCCTGAGGCTATGTTTATTGCCGATTCAAATATGAACCGTGTTACAAATTGTTCGCTATCAAAATGGCATAATGTTGTGGCAATTGGTCCGGGATTGGGACGTCATCGCGATACGGTAGAGGCTCTTAACTATCTTTTAAACAAAGCCAATGTGCCATTGGTTATAGATGCAGATGCCTTGAATATTATAGCCGAAACAAAAGGAATGTTTGCAAAAGTTCCGCAATACTCGGTTATAACTCCGCATAAATATGAGTTTGATCGTCTGTTTGGAGCAAGCGAAACTATGTATCAGCGACTACTGAAAGCTAAACAGGTTGCTGTTGAACATGAAATAACAATTGTTTTGAAAGGAGCTAACACTGCAGTTATAAAACCAACAGGTGAGATATGCTTTAACAGCACAGGAAATCCTGGTATGGCAACTGCAGGTAGTGGTGATGTATTAACCGGAATAATTTCGGGATTGATAGCTCAAAACTATGCACCATCAGATGCTGCAGTTCTTGGAGTATTCTTGCATGGCATGGCAGGAGATTTAGCTCTTGAAGAGGAATCACAAGAGTCTCTATTGGCAACAGATATTATTAAAAACTTGGGAAGAGCATTTAAAAAGCTACATTCCTACAATAATATGAGATAATTATGAAACGTATAGCTATAGCAATAATTTTATTGATCTCTTCTATCGCAACATATTCATCTGAAAGCGGGAAGCAGATGGCGGGTAAATTCAATGATTATACAGTATCATATATTTTACCAAAAACTGTAATAGATATTGATATAGAGTTGAAGCAGACACAAAAAACGGCAGGTCCGTATGCCAATTATTCTCAAAAATATCTTGGAGTACCGGCAAAAGTTTCAGAGAATTCTAATAAATGGGAGGTAGTAAGCATATCTGCTACAGTATCAAGTGTTCCCGACAAAGATATATATTATGGCATTCAGTTGAAGAGTGCCGAGTCGCCATATATCTATATTGACGAAGAGGGCGTTTTAATGGCAGTTAATGCCGAACCTCAATTTGAAGAAGTGCTAAAAGAGGATAATGTTGAGAAAGTACAAAAATCGCCTCTTGAAGATAACACATATTCGTTGGCATTTACCGAGGAGATGTTGTTGTCAGGCTCTAATATTCGTATGGCTGAGTTGGCTGCAAAACAGATTTATAGGATAAGGGAGAGCCGTACCGATATAATTACAGGGGAATCTGACCAGAAGTTTGATGGAGAAGCTCTTAAACTTATGTTACAACAACTTGACGAACAAGAAAATCGTCTCTCTGTAATGTTTACAGGAACAACAACTACTCAGAAAAAAAGTGTACGTGTTAGATGGATTCCTCAAGGGGAGTGTGAAGATGTAGTTGTTGCACGTATATCAGAGATAGAGGGATTGGTTGGAGCTGATAATTTAAGCGGAGAGCCTATATATATATCGTTAAGCAATGTGGTCAGAGCTACAGCTCCATTAGATGCTAAAGGTAATCCGATAGTTTTACCCGAAAATTCTATTATATATAATATTCCGGGCGAAGCATTAATGTCATTAAAATATCAAGGTAAAACTCTTGATGAGAAGCGAGTACAATTAACTCAATTTGGTATAAAGTTTGGTTTGGCTCCAAAATTGTTTGTTGATAAAAAACAACCCGCATATTTGATATTGCACCCCAATACCGGAGCAATAAAAGAGGTTGGACAAAACACTATTGTTAAATAATAGATTAATATGAATATAAAACTTACACCACCCCTTAGCATACGAGGAGATATGAATTTGCCATACTCAAAGAGTATCAGCAATAGGGTGTTGTTGCTTAATAAATTAGCCGAAAGTAAAATATCTCCTGAGAATGTGGCTGTTTGTGACGACTCGGAGATGATGCAAAGAGCTTTATCTGCAAAAGAGAGTGTTATTGACACGGGGGCTGCAGGTACTGCCACACGTTTTGCTACAGCATACCTTTCAATGCTTGCAGGCGAGCATATATTAACAGGGTCGGAACGTATGAAACAACGTCCCATAGCTGTATTGGTTGATGCTTTACGCAAAATAGGAGCAGATATAGAGTATGTTGAGCGAGAGGGATTTTTGCCATTAAAGATACGAGGACGCCTATTAAAAGGAGGAGTTATTGAGCTTAACGGAGGAGTAAGTTCTCAATATGTATCAGCTTTACTTATGATTGCTCCCTATACAGAGAGTGGTCTTAAACTGATATTGACAGGCGATATAATATCTTTCCCATATATAAGAATGACTCTTGCCCTTATGGCTCGTTATGGAGTATCGGCTACCGTAAAAGATAACGTAATAACTGTACCATCGGGGAGATATAACCCCATTCCATACCGAATAGAAGCCGATTGGTCGGCAGCATCTTATTGGTATGGATTTGTGGCAATGTCAAATGATGCCGATATTATATTGGAAGGGTTGGATAATGACAGTATTCAGGGCGATTCAAAAGTGGCATCGCTCTTCTCTCCTTTGGGTGTTGCAACAGAATTTAATGATGGATATATCGCATTAAGAAAGTGTAATGCTGTTCGTAAACTCTATGAGGCAGATTTAACAGATACTCCCGATTTGGCACAAACGATAGTTGTAACTGCGGCATTAAAAGATATACCATTTAAATTAACAGGCTTGCAGTCGTTGAGAATAAAGGAGACTGACAGGATTGCGGCTCTTGTTGAGGAGATGAAGAAACTTGGATATGTTTTGGACGCATCTGAAGAGGGCGCTCTTTCGTGGAATGGAGAAAAAGTATTGCCAAAAGAGAATATAAGCATTGCCACTTACGACGACCATCGTATGGCTATGTCGTTTTCTTTAGCATCTTTTATATTCCCCCGATTAGAGATATGCAATGCAACGGTTGTAACTAAATCGTATCCCTCATTTTGGACCGATTTATCTAAAGCAGGATTTATAGTAGAAGAATGTTAGCAGTTTGTATAATCATAGGAGCAATTCTCGTTTTGGGTATCACCGCAGCCCTCGTGTCGCGCTATACCTCAATAGGAAAGCGAACAAAAGAGGAGGAGGCTAAGGCTAAAAAAGTTGATGCCGAATGTTGCGGAATGCACGAGACTTGCGAAAAGGATTCGTTGTTGACAGGCGTTAGTCGTAAGATTGAATATTACGACGATTATGAGTTAGATGCATATAAAGGGGTGCCATGTGAAGAGTATGACCAAACTGCAGTATCGACATTTGAAGAGGTATTTTATACCTTGCAAAGCGATGAAGTTGCCGGTTGGGTACGCAGTTTGTGTTTGAGGGGCATTGAACTTCCACAATCTATTAGAGATGAGGTTTTATTGGTTGTTTCAGAAAGACGCATACAACGGTAGAGGTGATGGATATAGTTCAATATTCTTTTTTTATTAATGCATTTGTGGCAATATTATTGATTGCTGTAGTCTCGGGCATTGTAGGCACATACATAGTTTCTCGTCGTATGTTGTTTATAACAGGAGGCATAACCCATAGCTCATTTGGAGGTTTAGGGCTGGGAATGTATTTAGGAGTCTCTCCTATGGTTACAGCCTTGTTATTTGCATTGGCTTCGGCTTTTGGCGTTGAATTAATATCAAGAGGGGGAAAGGTAAGAGAGGACTCGGCTATTGCAGTTTTTTGGGCATTGGGTATGGCATTAGGTATAATATTTGTGTTTATAACACCAGGTTACAATGCCGGTTTAACAAGTTTCCTTTTTGGTAATATATTGACGGTTACAAGGGGCGAACTTATTATTTATTCAATATTTGCCCTATCTGTTATAACTCTCTTTCTTTTATATAACAAAAAGATAGTTTATACAGCTTTTGACCGAGATTTTGCTTATACCAAAGGGGTAAATGTGCAATGTGTGGAGTATTTGGCAATAGTGATCATATCGTTGAGTATAATATTATCAATAAGGCTTGTGGGTATTATGCTATTGCTCTCGTTTTTATCATTGCCACAAATGAGCATTGAGATATATACGCATAGTTATAACAAGATATCTATATATTCATCTTTGCTTGCGGTATTAGGTGGTGTGATAGGTTTAATATTATCAACATTTATAAATATCCCCACAGGGGCAACAATAGTATTTGTCTTTGCTTCAATATATCTGATAGCAAGGATTGTGTATCAAATTCTTAAGAAAAGAAGATACAATAAAACATAATAAAAGACGTACTTTATAATAAAGTGATATATAATTGAAAAAGAGTGTAGTAAAAATATTAGTAGTATCAATATCTCTATTGATGATGTTTGCGTGTTCTACAAAAAAGAATACAAGAGCTACACGTTTTTACCATGGGCTTACTACACGTTTTAATGTCTATTTTAATGGAAACGAGGCTTATAAAGAATCGTTAAAGAGTATGCAGGGAACTTTCCAAGATGACTTTACCGATATTGTTCATCTGCACCCTGTAAGTGCATATTCAAACGAGAAGGAGAGCAAGCCTTCAGGTGATTTTAAATTACCTATTGATAAAGGCAAAAAGGCAATACAATTACACTCAATAAAGAAAAAACCTAAAAGAGATCCTAAAAAGGCTTCTGACCCAAAATATAGAGCATTCCTTAACCGAGAGGAGTTTAATCCGTATATTCACAATGCGTGGATGATGATAGCAAAATCGCAATTTTATCAAGGAGAGTTTCTTGAGGCATCATCAACATTTACATATATAATACGCCATTTTAGTTGGTTAGATAACATTGTAAAAGAGGCTCGCATTTGGCTTATGCGTTGTTATACCGAGTTGGGTTGGCAGTATGAGGCAGAAGATGTAAAACATAAAATTTCGCTTGACTCAATACCTTCAAAGTTGAATGGAGCTTTAGCTATGGCGACAGCTCAATACCATATGAATAAAGAGGAATATGAGGAGGCGATACCACATCTGAAGGTATCTATAAAATCACAAAAAAACAAACCCCAAAAGATACGCCAGACTTTTGCTTTAGCTCAATTGTATCAAGCTATTGGTGAAAATAAATTGGCTTACGATACCTATTCAAAGGTGATATCAATGAACCCTGACTATCGTACAGAGTTTAATGCTCATATAAAAAAGACAGAGGTTATGACAGGTCAGGATACAGCCAAGGTTATAAAGAGTTTGAAAAAGATGACACGCGCATCTAAAAACAAAGAGTATCTCGATCAAATATACTATGCAATAGGAAATATTCACCTTTCGGCAGGAGATACTGCGCGTGCGGTTGATTACTATATAATGGCTAATTCTGAGAGTACCCGCAATGGAATAGAAAAGGCCATAAATCAAATAACACTCGGAAATATATATTTTGCTCAACGTAAATATACCAAAGCACAGCCTTGTTATGCCGAGGGAGTTCCATTGGTAAAAGAGGACTATCCAAATTATTCGGTACTCCTTAAGAGGTCAGAGGTACTTGACGATCTTGTTATTCACTCATCAACAGTTGAGATGCAGGATAGTTTAAGATATGTGGCATCTCTTCCGGAAGAGGAGATTATGAAAATAATAGAGAAGAAGATTGAGGAGGTTAAAGAGCAGGAGAGATTATTGGCTGAGGAGCAGGCACGACAAGAACATATGGCAAATCAAGCAGCCATGAATGCCTCTTTTGGAGAGTCTTTAGTAGGAAATGCTACAGCTCCTACAGGTCCTGCAATGCAGATAGGAGGCAAAAGTTCAAGTTGGTATTTCTACAATAAGGCAACAGTTACAACAGGAAAAGCCGATTTCCAAAAGAGATGGGGAAAACGAAAATTAGAAGACGATTGGCGTCGTATAAATAAGGCAGCCTTTTCAATGTCTGATTTTGAAGAATACGATTACGATGCAGAGGAGGAGGCTGAAGCATTAGCCGATTCATTGGCTCAGGCAGAGGCAATGAACGATTCATTAAATGTCCCCATAACCGATAATAAAGATCCTCAATACTATTTGCAACAATTACCACGCACACCTGAAGATATTGCTATGTCTGACGAGTTGATTATTGACGGACTATACAATATGGGAGTGATACTTAAAAACGACCTTGAAGATTTTGAGGCAGCTATGGCTGTTTTTGACCGTTTGATGAGCACATACCCCGACAACGAATATATGTTGGATACATACTATAATATATATCTGATGAATATGATTGCCCAGGACAATCTTACCGCCGAAGAGTATCGTCGTAAAATTATAGATGAATATCCTGAAAGTAAATATGCACAAGCTCTTAAAGATCCCAATTATTTGGAAAATCTGAAGACAATGGATATAGAACAAGACTCACTCTATATTCAAGTTTATGAGGCATTTATAAATGGAGAAAATAGCTCAGTGCATACCAAATATGACCAATTTGTTCAAAAATATCCATTGTCAAAACTTATGCCAAAATTTATGTTGGTGAATGCGTTGGCATATGTTAATGAAGGAGATATCGAGAACTTTAAAGTGGCATTAAAGAAACTTCTTGAAACTTATCCCGAAGAAGATGTAGCGCCATTGGCAACATCAATGCTCAAAGGAGTGGCAGAAGGTCGCAAGGTAGTATCGGGAACAGCGAAGCAGGATATCTTTAAAGTGCGTTTAGGTATTGGAGAGTCGGTAGGCGATTCAATAGCGGGAGATATTGAACTACCACCATTTGTATGGGATAAAGATTCTCCACATGAGATGTTGATGGTATTTGCAACCGATAGTATTGATGCCAATCAGATACTATTCCTTGCTGCACGATACAACTTTACAAATTTCTATATAAAAGATTTTGACCTTGCCATAACAACAACCGGTGGTATTGGAATGTTAAGGATAAGTGGATTTGCAAATTTGCGAGAACTATTACTATATCGTAAAAAAATAGAGTCGCCCGAAGGTATGCAGTTACCCGAAGGAGTTCGTTTGGTAATGATAAGTACAGAAAACTATAATTTGCTAATGCAGGGTAATACCTTTGAAAATTATTTTGAGTTTTGGGAGAACTCAATGGCTTCCGAAGCCGATTTGCAAGAGCAATAATAGAATGTGATTATGAGAAAAGATACTATACTTTGGGCTGATGATGAGATTGATTTACTAAAGCCTCACATATATTTTCTTGAACAGAAAGGTTACGAGGTAACAACCGTAACTAATGGACGAGATGCAATAGATATGTGTGATAAGGAGCAATTCAGTCTTATAATATTAGATGAGAATATGCCCGGTTTAAGCGGAATAGAGACATTAGGTATAATAAAAGAGAACTATCCCGATATTCCTGTTGTAATGATAACCAAAAGTGAAGAAGAGAATATCATGGAACAGGCAATAGGTAGTAAAATATCCGATTATCTGATAAAACCGGTTAATCCCAATCAAATATTGCTTTCAATAAAGAAAAATCTCAACAGAAAAGAGATAATTCAAGAAAAAGCAACACATTCATACCAACAGGAGTTTTCCAAGCTATCAATGCAGATAGGTGATGCAAGAACCTCAGATGATTGGGTTGAGGTATATAAACGACTTGTATATTGGGAACTTGAATTGCAACAATCGGCAAGTGATTTATTGCCCATGCTTGAGATGCAAAAGAGTGAAGCAAATTCAGCTTTTGTAAAATTCATAAAAAGAAATTACGAAAGTTGGGTAACAGGCGATACTCACCCGATGATGAGTAACGAAGTTTTCAAAACAAAACTATTCCCGGCATTGGATAATGGCGAAAAGATTTTCTTTGTTTTAATTGACAACTTCCGACTTGACCAATGGAGAACAATAAAACCTCTTTTAAATGACTACTTCTATTCAGAAGAGGAGTTGTATTACAGTATTCTGCCAACAGCTACTCAATATGCCCGAAATGCCATATTCTCGGGGCTTATGCCCGATAAGATAGCAAAAATGTTTCCTGATTTATGGGTAGATGAAGATGAAGAGGAGGGAAAAAATCTCAATGAATCGCCATTGATACAGACTCAAATTGAGCGCTACAGAAAGCATTATACATTTTCATATACAAAAATAAACGATTCGGCATACGCCGAGAAAGTTCTGCAAAAAGTTTCAAACTTGCGTAACAATCAATTGAATGTATGCGTGATAAACTTTATAGATATGCTTTCTCATGCACGTACTGAGTCAAAAATGATACGCGAATTAGCATCAACAGGAGCAGCATATCGTTCAATAACCGAGTCGTGGTTTAAACACTCTCCGGCATTGGAATTGATGAAACGTATGGCAGATATGGGATATAAAATAGTCTTAACAACCGACCACGGAACCATACATGTTGATAATCCAATAAAAGTTATAGGAGACCGCAATACCAATACAAACCTAAGATATAAGGTAGGAAAAGCATTAGATTACAATCAGAAGCAGGTATATGAGATAAAGAATCCTGAGAGATATGGATTGCCACTGTTGAATATAAGTTCAACCTATATATTTGCAACAGAAAACGATTTCTTTGCATATCCCAATAACTACAACTATTATGTGGGATATTATAAAGATACATTTCAACACGGAGGTATCTCAATGGAGGAGATGATAATACCCATAGTTACATTAACAAAAAAATAGAGAATATGAATATAACAATAGATATACCATCGTTAGACCATATAAACGAATCGGCCAAAGAGTTCATTCGCAATATGGGCGATGCAACCGTATTTGCCTTTTATGGTAAGATGGGAGCCGGAAAAACAACATTCATAAAGGCTTTATGCGAAGAACTCGGAATAAGCGAGGGAGTAAATAGCCCAACATTTGCAATAGTAAATGAGTATCGTTCCGATACAACAGGCGAGTTGGTTTATCATTTCGATTTTTACCGTATAAATAAAATAGAAGAGGTTTATGACCTTGGATATGAGGACTATTTTTACAGCGGTGCATTATGCTTTATGGAGTGGAGCGAAAAGATTGAAGAGTTATTACCTCCTGAGACAATTGTTGTAACGGTTGAGGAGATTGAAAATTCAGCGCGCCGAGTAATATGTAAACCATTATAATATGCTTAATATATTAGCTTCACTGCTATTTCTTATATTGGGAGTTTTGTCAATTGTTGCAAGCCTGTTTAACTTCAATTGGTTTTTTACAAGCGAGAATGTACGTTTTTTTGTAAAACTATTTGGACGTAATGGCACGCGTGTTTTTTATGGAGTAGCGGGAGTCTTAATAATATATATGGCGTATTATGTATATAATATGCCAATGAGTTAGAATTGGTATATAAAAAAGTATTAATTATAAATAAAGTGCTAATTTCGCATTCAGAACTAAAAAACAAATAATATATATGGAAAAGATAGGATATATTGAGAATAATGAAAACAGAGTAACAAAAAGATATTGTCAGACTTTAGATCTTGTAAACGACCCTGAAAAGATAGCATTGTATAAAAAGTATCATCAAGCCGAGAATATTTGGGATATTGTTCCACAAGGATTACGCTCAATAGGCATATATGATATGGAGATATACATATTGGGAACACGTCTGTTTATGATAGTTGAAGCTCCTGTTGATTTTAATTGGGACGAGGCATTCGGTAAGTTGGCGCAGATGCCGGGTCAATCTGATTGGGAGGCTTTCGTTGGGGAGTTCCAAAAAGCTCCGGAAGGCGCATCTTCGACAGAGAAGTGGCAAATGATGGAGCAGATGTTTAAATTATCAGAAATAAAAAAATAGAGATAAAAAATGGGAAACAATATATTGGAGTTTATCCGTAATTATATATCAACGTATGATATCACACCCCTAAATCAAGAGATTATAACCCGTGTGGTAATGGGTTCGTTTGTTGTGATATTGGCAGTTGCAAGTACTTTCCTTTTCAGATGGATTATAAACAAACCATTGAGGCATCTTGCTAAAAGAAGTTCCGTAAGATGGGACGATATGTTATTTGAAAGGAAACTACCCAATAGAATTTCAAATATAGTTCCGGCGGTAATTGTATATCTGCTTTTGCCATCGGTTATCCCTTCTGAAATATTTATTTATGAGTTTTTGGCGAAACTTAGCATACTATATATAATTGCTGAGGTGATGCGAACCCTTTCGGGCGTAATATCAGTTACGTACGATGTTGTTTCGTCAAGTGAACGATTTAAAGACCGTTCACTCAAAGGTATATTCCAAGTAATACAGCTTTTGATGATATTTATTGGAGTATTGATAATGATAGCCGTAATGATTGACAAACCCTTAGGAGCATTAATTGCAGGATTAGGAGCATCGGCGGCAATACTAACATTGATATTCAAGGACTCATTTGTAGGGTTGATAGCTGGAATTCAGTTGTCGTATAACGATATGCTCCGTCCCGGCGATTGGATAACTGTACCAGGTAAAAATATTGATGGAGATGTTATAGAGGTAACACTAAATACCGTTAAAGTCCGAAACTTTGATAACACAATAACAACAATTCCGCCTGTAACATTAATAAACGACTCATTCCAAAATTGGAGAGGTATGAGTGAATCATCGGGCAGAAGAATAAAACGAGCAATAGATATTGATTTATATAGTATTGAATTTGCTTCGGCAGAGATGATTGAAAGATTATCATCAAAATATAAAGTAATTGCAAAGTATGTGGCAAACAGAACTACAACAGATGAAGAGCGCGGAGGCATAACCAATCTTAAACTCTTTAGAGTATATATAGAGGATTACATAAAGAATTTGTCTGATACGGCAAAAGATGCCACAAAAATGGTACGTTATTTAGCACCAACATCAGAGGGTATGCCATTTGAATTGTACTTTTTCAGTGCAAACAAAGATTGGGTATATTACGAAAACTTTGCATCAGACGTAATGGACCATGTAATAGTGATGATGTATGAATTTGATTTGAAACCCTTCCAAAGAGCATCAGGTGTCGATAATCGAAAAATAAATCATAAGTAAGCGTAATGTATAAAATGTTCCGAAGAGAGATCAGATATATATTAATTATACTTTTTGTCTTTTCTAATGTGTTCTCAATAAATGCATTGAGACATAAAAGCATATTTACATCAGACGACACACTCTCTGTATCGTTACTAACTGTCTCAAAAGGCGAGAATATATATGAAAAGTTCGGACATACAGGAATAAGAATATCTGTACCTTCAAAAAAATTTGATGCAGTATATCATTATGGGCTATTCTCTTTTGAAGAACCTCATTTTATATATAGGTTCATAAAGGGCGAAACAAACTATATGATTGGGGCAATGAGTTACTACGATTTTATGCTGATGTATGCAATAAGAGGTAGTAGCGTAAGAGAGTTGCGATTGAATTTGACTAACCGAGAGGCAAATTCGTTGTTTTATGCTCTATGCGAAAACTTACGTCCAGAAAATCAAACATATCGTTACTCGTTCTTATACGATAACTGCGCAACACGACCATTAGAGATAATATTTCGCAATATTGAAGGAGAGTTAGTTGTTCCCCAAAACAATGAGACATTACCAACATTCAGAGATTTAATACACGAAAGTACAGGCAAAGATAGTTGGGCAACTTTTGGAATAGATATGTTGCTTGATGGAGAGACAGACTCTCATATTGAGATACCGGACAAGCCATTCTTGCCACATATAACAGAGAGAGTATTTGCTAACGCAAAAATCCAAGAAGAGGGCAATGATACCCTTAGGGCATTAGCCCTAACCCCTCCCATAGAAATATTAAAGGCAAGGGAGATGGAGCCGGAGTCTGATATTTTTAAAATATTTACTCCGCTATTCACAACAACTCTATTACTTATAGTAGTTATTGTTATATCCCTGTTTGAAATAAGAAAAGTAAAGCATAATAGAATATTGGACACAATAGTAGCTATCCTTTTGGGAATATTCGGAATAGTTATCTATTTCCTTCTCTTTTTTTCAGAGCACCCTGCAGTCTCAGCCAACTACAATGCCTTTTGGCTACAACCTGTATGGTTATTGATTTTACCATTAATATGGACGCAAAGAGGCAAAAAATTTCTATATTGCTATCATTTTATTAACTTTGCACTCTTAATGTTGTTTGCAACCCTAATGTTTTTTATAAAACAGAATATAAATGTTGCATTTATACCTCTAATTCTTATATCCATTATAAGATCAATAACATATATTATAGTAGAGGTAATAAAAAAACGACAAAATGTGATTGAAGGTCAAGATGAATAGATTTTTAACACCACTGATATTATTGTTGTTATCAACCTCTATGCAGTCGCAGGAGAGGAGTAATGATGTACCCAAATTGGTGGTGGGAATAACCATTGATCAACTTCGTACCGATTATATTGATATGATGCAACATCTCTTTGGAGAAGATGGATTTAAACGCATTATGTCAGAAGGAGCCGTTTATGATAATATAGATTATGGCTATACCGATGTAAACCGAGCTTCATCTGTAGCAACAATATATACCGGAACATACCCCTCTACACACTCCATTACATCGCTAACCCGTTTTAACAGAGAGGAGCGAAAAGAGTATGATATCCTATATGACAAGTATCAGTTGGGAAACTTTACAACAGAGACACTCTCTCCTAAAACACTTGCGGTATCAACCATAGCCGATGAGTTGAAGTCTGCAACATCAGGAAAGGCTAGAATATACTCAGTAGCACCCGAAGCCGATATGGCGATAATAATGTCGGGTCATGCAGGCAATACAGCCTTTTGGCTAAGCGAAGAGAGTGGAAAATGGGCAACAACAACCTACTATAAAGAGTTACCGCCGTTTGTAACAGAGCTAAATATAAAAAACGGATTAGACTCACGAATAGACAAAATGGTATGGTCGCCATTGTTGCGTCCGTTTGAATATACAGGAATACCCTACAATTTGCCCGACTTTTCGTTTAAATACTTCTTTGAGAAGGGCGATAAATATGCAAACATAAAACATTCGCCACTAATCAACAGCGAAATTACCACCGTTGCGTGCGCAATAATAAATAAGGGTAAATTGGGAAAAGGAGAAGTTCCCGATATGATAAATATAGGCTACTATGCAGGTAATTATTTGGGACGTAATGTCCGCGATTACGGAGCAGAGTTACAAGATACCTATATAAGATTAGATCAAGAGATAAAGAAATTGCTCCTTTGTATTGATAAAGCAGTAGGATTAGACAATGCATTAATATATATAACCTCAACAGGCTATACTAAATTTGAAGCCCGACCTTATGGCTTATACGGTATTCCAACAGGAGAGTTCTACCCTAAAAAAGCAACCGCGCTGTTGAATTATTATCTAATGGCGTTGTATGGTCATGAAGAGTGGGTTTTAGGATATCACGATAAGCAGATATATCTTAATCGTGAGTTAATAAAGAAAAAAGAGCTTGATTATGACGAGTTTCTGGTAAATTGTGCAGAGTTCCTTTCGCAAATGGAGGGAGTGCAAGATGCCTTAACTTCATACCAAATATTACACGGAGAGATAGATGCAGTAGCACCACAAAGGCGCAGATATCACAGAGTTAATTCGGGGGATATAGTACTTGAAATAAAACCCGGCTGGGAAATAAATTACGAAGAGGAGAAAAAAGAGAACGAATATATACAATATAACGCAATACCTGCAACGCTTATATTCTTTGGAAAAAACGTTGAGCCAAAGAGAGTGTCGCAGCCTATTGATGCAACAGAGATTGCACCTACCGTATGTAGGGCAATACGAATTAGAGCCCCAAGCGCAGCAAAGGCTTATCCTATAATATTGCAGAAATAAAAAAACAAGAAACATCTAAATACTAAAAATAATGACACTTAACGATATATTAAAAAAACTGTTCGGAAACAAATCGCAACGCGATATGCGAGAAATTCAGCCATTTGTAGAAACAGTAAAAAAGACATACGAAACAGTAATCTCGCTCACAAACGACGAGCTTCGTGCAAAAATAGATGAAGTAAAACAAGCAATACAAGATGCTGTAGCAGCAGATAAAGAGCGTATAGCAGAGTTAAAAGCAGAAGTAGAGGCACTTCCATACGATAAACGCGAGGGACTATGGAGCGAAATAGATAAATTAGAGAAGGGCATACTTGACAAATACGAAGATAAACTAAACGAGGTAATGCCTCTTGTCTATGCCATAGTAAAAGAGACTGCTCGTCGATTTGCTGAGAATGAAGAGGTTGTTGTAACAGCAAATGATTTTGACCGATGTTTAGCAGCCGAAGGTCGCGATTTTGTACGTATAGAGGACGACAAAGCAATATACCAAAACCATTGGGTTGCCGGAGGCAATGAGATAAAATGGGATATGGTTCACTACGATGTACAATTGTTTGGTGGTGTTGTATTGCATAAAGGTAAAATTGCCGAGATGGCAACAGGAGAGGGAAAAACATTGGTGGCAACACTACCAGTATTCCTAAATGCCTTGACCCGAAATGGAGTACACGTTGTAACCGTCAACGACTATTTGGCAAAACGTGACTCTGAGTGGATGGGTCCTCTATATATGTTCCACGGATTGTCAGTAGATTGTATTGATAAACACCAACCCAATTCAGATGCACGTCGTAAAGCATACAATGCCGATATTACTTTTGGTACAAACAATGAGTTTGGTTTTGACTATCTTCGCGACAATATGGCAATATCGCCAAAAGATTTGGTGCAACGTTCGCACAACTATGCAATTGTCGATGAGGTTGACTCGGTATTGATTGACGATGCACGTACCCCATTGATTATATCAGGACCTGTACCCAAAGGCGAGGACCAATTGTTTGAACAATTCTGCCCCAAAGTAGAGGAGTTGTATCGCGCACAAAGAACATTGGCAACACAACTACTTGCCGATGCACGTAAAAAGATAGCATCAGACGATAAAGAGGTTCGTCGCGAAGGAGCATTGCTATTGTTCCGTTGCTTTAAAGGATTACCCAAGAACAACCCTTTGATTAAGTTCTTAAGTGAGCCGGGCGTAAAAGCATTGATGTTAGAGACCGAAGCATTCTATATGCAGGAGAATAACCGCCAAATGCATATAGTAACAGATCCCTTATACTTTGTTATAGATGAGAAAAACAATAGTGTTGATTTGACCGACAAGGGATTGGATATAATCTCTAAAAATATGGACGACCCCAACTTCTTTGTCTTGCCCGATATAGGCGCACAACTATCGGAGTTGGAGAATGAAGCTATCTCACCAGAAGAGAAGCAAGCAAAAAAAGATGCACTATTACAAGACTATGCCATAAAGCAAGAACGTACCCATACCGTACATCAGTTATTAAAAGCATATGCACTCTTCAATAAAGACGAGGAGTATGTGGTAATTGACAATAAGGTTAAAATTGTAGATGAGCAAACAGGTCGTATAATGGAAGGTCGTCGTTACTCAGACGGTTTGCATCAAGCTATTGAGGCAAAAGAGCGAGTAACCGTTGAGGCTGCAACACAAACCTTTGCAACCATAACCCTGCAAAACTACTTCCGTATGTACCATAAACTTGCGGGTATGACAGGTACAGCCGAGACAGAAGCAGGCGAGTTTTGGGATATCTACAAATTAGATGTAATAACAATTCCCACAAACAAACCAATACTACGTAACGACATGAACGACCGCGTTTACAAAACCAAACGCGAAAAGTACAATGCCGTAATAGAGGAGATAGTCAGACTCGTTGAAGCAGGGCGTCCCGTATTGGTGGGAACAACTTCGGTAGAGATATCAGAGTTGTTAAGCAAGATGTTGAAACTTCGTCGCATTGAGCATAATGTATTGAATGCCAAACTACACCAAAAAGAGGCAGACATCGTTGCACAAGCAGGACAACGCGGAACCGTAACCATTGCAACCAACATGGCAGGTCGTGGAACCGACATCAAGCTATCAGATGCGGTAAAAGAGGCAGGCGGTCTTGCCATAATAGGAACAGAGCGTCACGAGTCACGTCGTGTTGACCGTCAGTTGCGCGGACGTTCAGGACGTCAGGGCGACCCGGGTTCATCAGTATTCTTCGTATCATTAGAAGATAATTTGATGCGCTTGTTCTCATCTGACCGTATAGTTAAGGTAATGGACCGTTTAGGCTTTGAAGAGGGTGAGATGATTGAGCACAGCATGGTATCGCGCTCAATAGAGAAGGCTCAACGCAAAGTAGAGGAGAACAACTTCGGAATACGTAAACGTCTGTTGGAGTATGACGATGTAATGAACTCACAACGCGAGTTGATATATTCAAAACGCCGTCACGCATTAATGGGTGAGCGAATAGGAATAGATATTATGAATATGATATCAGACTCGGTAAACTCAATGGTTGAGTTACACGTTTCAAATTCTGATTACGAAGCCTTACGCGACGATGCCATGACAACCTTTGCCATAGAGTTGCCATTTGATGCGGAGACACTTCGCAACGAGAAGAAGCAGGCACTTGCCGATAAACTTTATGAAGCAGTAATGGAGGCATTCAATCGCAAACAAACAGCATTGGCATCAACAGCCTATCCTGTAATCAAGCAAGTATATGAAAATGAGGGCAACCGTTACGAAGATATAATGATACCCATAACAGATGGTAAACGAGTATATCATATAAAATGTAACCTAAAAGAGGCATACGAAACAGAGGGAGCATCAATTAATAAGCAGTTCCAAAAATCGATATTGCTATACACAATTGATGAATCATGGAAAGAGCATCTTCGCGACCTTGACCAATTACGACAATCTGTACAAGCAGCAAGCTATGAGCAAAAAGACCCTCTATTGATATACAAGATAGAGTCATTTGGCTTGTTCCGCGATATGTTAGACTCAACAAATCGTAAGAGCGTATCAATATTGTTACGCGGAAACATTCCTGTAAGAGAACCAGAGCAAGTACGTCAGGCCGCACCCGAGCGTCGTCAAGACTTCAGTCGCTACCGTACACAAAAAGACTCACTCTCTGAGCAACACGAAGGGGCAACAGCATCAGGCGGAGGAGCATCAAGTTCAGCAGGGCACACACCAATAAAGGCAGAGCCAAAAATAGGACGTAACGATCCTTGTCCTTGCGGAAGTGGTAAGAAATATAAAAACTGCCACGGAAAAGGGTTGTAGTTAAATAAGTTGTTAGTTTTTAGTTGTCAACTTTGTTGCCCCTTCGGGGTAGTTTTTAGACTAATAAAACTAAATAATCTTTCAAAAGGGGAGAGAACATAAGTTTTCTCTCCTTTTATTGTTCAATAAAACTAAAAACTAACAACTTTTTTCGCCGACCCCCATGCAAGCATATAGGTGATAGCGGCGTTTATCATTAAAAGTTCGTACCCTGTTTTATAGCCAATAGTATGTTGTAGAGTATAACTCAAAGTAAAACATATTATAGGCGATGCAACTGCAAACCAGGGAATAAGTTTGTCGTTGGGTTTGCCTTTGCTAATCAAACCGTATGCAAACAATCCCAAAAGCGGACCATAAGTATAGCCTGCAATGGTATATATGGCATCAATAACACTATCGCTATCCATATATCTAATACCCATTATAATAAGAGCAAATAGCAGAGCCATACCAATATGAGAGAATTTGCGTACCCTTTCAGCGCGCGAAGCACTCATCTTATCAACTCTTAAAATATCCAAGCAAAAAGATGTCGTTAGCGAAGTCAAAGCCGAGTCGGCGCTTGAAAAGGCGGCAGCCACAATGCCAATACAAAACAGAATCATAACAGCACCGCCTAAATGGTAGGTCGCAAAGAATGGTAAAATCTCATCACCTTTAGCCGGTAGGCTAATACCGCTATATTCGCCAAAAGCAATAAGCAAAATACCAATACATAAGAATAACAGATTAACAGGAATAAAAGCTACTCCATAAATATACATATTGCGTTGAGCCTCCTTCAAACTCTTAATTGTAAGGTTCTTTTGCATCATATCCTGGTCAAGACCTGTCATGACAATGGTAATGAAAATACCACTAAGAAACTGCTTAAAGAAGTTTTGTTTTGAAGCCCAGTCATCAAAAACAAAGATATTTGAGTGTTCACTTTCGCTAATAAGTTTTATACTATCACCCAAACCAATGCCCATTTTAGATATAATAATAAATACAATCAGTCCCGCAGTAGTAAGCAGAATAACGGTTTGCAGAGCATCGGTTCTTACAATAGACCTTATGCCTCCCTTATTTGAGTAAAACCAGATAAGCATAATAATAGATAATGTTGTAACCTCAAACGGAATACCCAATTGGTTAAATACCAAGCTCTGAAGAATGAGTACCACTAAAAATAGTCGGGCAGCAGCACCGGTAATCTTTGAGATGATAAAAAAGATGGCACCGGTTTTGTAGCTATTGCTCCCGAACCTTTCGTCGAGATATTTGTATATCGATATAAGATTGAGCTTGTAATAGAGAGGGAGCAGAACTTTGGCAATAACAATATAACCTACTGCAAAGCCAAATACCATTTGCATATAGCTCATATCAATAGATAGGGGCATGCCCGGTACCGATACAAACGTAACACCCGATATTGAAGTGCCAATCATTCCGAGAGCCACAAGCCACCAGGGAGAGTTGCCATTACCTCTGAAAAAAGCATCGTTTCCGCCCTTTTTAGCCGAAACTCTTGCTACCACCCATAATAAAGCAAAATATGCAACTATTATGATAAGAATAACAATTCCGTTCATTTCTTATGATTAGAGAAAAATTTGCACGAAGATATTCAAAAAACTTAGAAGTTTTTACAATATTAGAAAAAATAGAAGAAAATTCAAACAACATCTTTGATTGTTAAACCAAATTAATTAATTTTGGCACAAAATATAAAAAACTAAAAATAATGAATACTATAAAATTAGAATTAGAGAAGGCTCTCGGAGCATCGGCACAAGAGCAACTTCAAAAGATAGCTCCCGAAGTGGAAAAAGCAATTGCCACTCTATATGAGGGTAATGGAGTAGGTAACGACTTCCTTGGTTGGTTAAATCTTCCCGCAGAGATTGACCACAAATTTTTGACCGATATTGAAACAACAGCAAACTCACTACGTCGTAAATGTCGTTTTGTTGTAGTAATAGGTATTGGCGGAAGTTACTTAGGAGCGAAAGCCGTAATAGATGCACTATCAAGCACCTTTGCAAGTTACGATGCAAATGCAAAAACACAAGTATTATTTGCAGGGCATAACATTGGAGAGGACTACTTGGCAGATATGCAAGAGTTCTTAAAAGACAAAGAGTTTGGTATAATCAATATCTCAAAATCGGGAACAACAACCGAGCCTGCAATTGCATTCCGTTTGTTAAAACAACAACTTGAAAATCAAGTAGGCAAAGGCGAGGCACAACGTCGTATCGTTGCAATTACCGATGCATCAAAAGGAGCATTGCGTACATTGGCAGATAATGAAGGTTACAAAACATTTGTTATTCCTGATAATGTAGGAGGTCGTTTCTCAGTACTTACACCTGTAGGACTATTACCAATAGCAGTAGCAGGATTTGATATTCGTGTACTCGTTGCAGGAGCGCAAAACATGATGCAACAATGCAAAACTGCACCATTTGAAAGCAACATAGCGGCACAATATGCAGCAGCACGTAATATCCTTTATCGCGATGGCAAAAAGATAGAGATATTGGCAAACTTCAATCCCAAATTGCACTACCTTGCAGAGTGGTGGAAACAACTTTACGGAGAGAGCGAAGGAAAAGAGGGCAAAGGAATATTCCCTGCTTCAGTTGATTTTACAACAGACCTTCACTCAATGGGACAATGGATACAAGAGGGCGAGCGTACAATCTTTGAAACAGTAATCTCGGTTGAGAATGTAAATAATACATTGGTAATACCAACAGACAAAGAAGATTTGGACGGTTTGAACTACTTAGCAGGAAAACGAGTTGACTATGTAAACAAAATGGCAGAGTTGGGAACACAAATGGCTCACGTTGACGGAGGAGTACCCAATATTCGCATAGTAATACCTGCGGTACGCGAAAACTGTTTGGGAGCATTAATCTACTTCTTTGAAGCAGCATGCGCAATAAGTGGTTACACATTAGGAGTAAATCCATTTAACCAACCCGGAGTAGAGGCATATAAAAAGAATATGTTCCGTCTATTGGAAAAACCGGGAGTAAAATAGGAAGATACTTTTACTAATAAGTTTAAAGGGGTTGCGCAATCAAACGTAACCCTTTTTTTCTAATGACTTTAATAACCCAAATGACTCAAATAATAAATATTATTAATTTTTTGTAAAAAGCGATTGAATTTCAGAAAAATATATCTAAATTTGTTTTTTAGAATGAGTTAGAAAACAAATTACTAATTTAAAAACAATATTTTATGAAGAAACTTTTACTTTTTGTAGCAGCATTTTTGTTTGTAACAGCAAACACTTATGCCGATTATTGTGCAGGAACAGCACCTAATAGTAGTGGAGGAGGTTATTATGGTCTTGACCAAATAACAGCAAAAGTTAATGGAGTTGAAGCATTCTCTTGGAGTGGTTCAGGAACATTGGAAGATGCAAGTTCAACTTGCAGTATGGAAATTAAAGCAGGAGATGTGATAACATTTGTTGTAAGTTCAGCATCAGTTCACTCTTCATGGGGACAAACAGTGGTATATTTTGACTGGAATCAAAACCAAGATTGGACTGATTCAGGAGAGTCAACAATACTTTATACCAATCCATTAACTCAACAGAGTGGAAATGAATATACAATAACAGTACCCTCTGATTTTTCATGGAATGCGGGCGTAAGTTCAATGAAGATAAGAATTAACTCAGGTGAGGCACCTCAACACAACACTTATGGCGAGGCTACCCCATGTCAGGCATTGAGCCGTGGACGTCTAATCACATTCAGTGCAACACCTCCAACAGCAGTTGTTGAACGTACAATTAAATTTACAGTATCTCCCGCAGGAGCTGGAACACTTTCAAACTACGAAGAGACATCTGCAAATACAATATCTTCAGTAGCTACTGCAAACGATGGTTTTGTATTCGTTAATTGGACATTGAATGGAGAGGAAGTTACAACATCTACATCAATTGATGATAGAACAGAAGGCAATAAAACATACGTTGCTAATTTTGCTAACGATCCAAGATTAGATCGTTCAAATTGGACAATTACAGCATCTTCTGAAGAGACAACAGGTGAGGGAGCAGGAAACGGAGTGGCAACATGTATTATTGACGGAAATCCTGCAACATTCTGGCACTCACAATGGAGTGGTTCAGAGCCAGCATATCCTCACTGGTTTATGATTGATATGAAAGAGTCAAAAACTTTTGACCAATTTGAGTATGTATCAAGAGGAGCAGGAACAGGAACAGAGGGAGAGAACAATGGTAATATCAAAAATTATCAATTATATGTTAGTGAAACAGCATTAGATGCTTCAAATTTGTCAAATGATAATTTAGTATCATCAGGAACATTCACATACGACGGAACAACAACATCACACGTGGTAACACTTCCGGTTGCTGCAAAAGGACGTTATGTAATGCTATATGCAACAGGGCAATCAGCAAACGGAAGAGTTAATGCTTCATGTATAGAGTTCTATCTATATTCAAGTTCTTATACAGTAACAGTGTCATCGTCTGATGTTGCAATGGGAACAGCGTATATAGGAACAGAAGGAACTATAAGTACATCATGTTCAACTGATGGAACAGATGTAGTAACACTTACAGCAGTGCCTGCAACAGGATATCAATTTGCAAATTGGACACTTGACGGAGTAGTTGTTTCAACAGAGGCAGAATATACAACAACAGCAGTAACAGAGAGTCGTAACTATGTAGCAAACTTCGAGTTCAAACCCGTAGAGCCACGTACAGTTAAGGTTGCATCAAACGACAAGACAAAAGGATACGCAGTGTTTGTATCACCAATGCCTGAGGGAACAGCAACAGATGTAACAACAGGCGAGATAGTAACAGTAAAAGCTATCGCTCAAACATCAAACGATGTATTTGTAAATTGGACAATTAATGGAGAGGTAGTTTCAACAGAAGAGACTTACGCTTATGCAGGAGCAGAAGCAGTAACAATTCAAGCAAACTTTGCCACTCTATACCCTATAACAATTACACAAACATCAGGAGGTATAATTACTGTAAAACAGGGAGCAGAAACTATATCAAATGGCGATAGAGTAGCAGAAGGCTCAACCATAACAATAACAGCAAAAGGCTCAGGAGGTCAATGGGTAAAATCGTTGATAATTAACGGAGAAAATGTGATGAACGCAAAACAACAAGAGAGCGTAACAACACAAGTAACAGTAAACGGAGCAACAACCATTACCGCAACTTATGGAACACCGGCAATCGTATTGACATATGAGTATAGCGGAAACGGATATATTGAGGTATGGAGTAGCGACTCATACAACGAAGGAGACGAGGAGACATTCCCTGTAACACCCGCAGGCGATCAATACGCAATGTGGGACGAAGTTGGAGATGGCGGAATCTGTATCTTTGCTTTCCCCGGAGCAGGAGCAGTATTGGAGTCATTGACAATTGACGGCGAGGAGCAAGACCTTGAAGGCGACTTGGCAGAATATGGCGATATCTTCTGGGAACCAACAGCACCAGTACATATTGAGGCAGTATTTACAGGACAAAGCACAGGCGTTGCAACAGCCGAAGCAACAGAGACCTCAATCTATGCAGTAGCAGGAGGCGTACAAGTAGAAGTATCTGAAGCAACAGCAGTAGAGGTTTACTCAATAGCAGGAACAATTGTAGCAGAGAAAGTAATCTCAGGTACAACAACAATAGCTCTTGAAAAAGGAGTTTACATTGTAAAAGCAGCTAACGAAGTTGTTAAAGTTGTAGTTAAATAAGTTGTTAGTTGTTAGTTATCGTATATCACGACATCGTTTACACTTTTATTCTTCCTTAGAAAGTATAATTAATTATAAATTCATATATTAATAGACCCCTAGGGGTCTGCGTTTCTAAGGGACGCATATATCAAGAGATC
>JAGBHI010000078.1 GCA_017935575.1 Bacteroidales bacterium
ATTGTTTATACATGAGCAATACAAAAGTAATTAATCTTAGGGAGACTTTGGTCTCCTTTTTTTGTATTGTCAATGATAACTACCTTTGCACTTTCTTCTTGAAATTACAGCCCCAAAAGTTTTTTAACTTTTGGGGTTCACTTCAAATTTTGGGGCTAATATTATTTAAAATTAAAGATTCTGATATATTAGGAATTTCTAATTTTTTCAATCCTAATTCCTAATTGAAGTAAGTATCTGATTTGCCGAGTCAGAAGTTTTAACCTTTTCAATAACTCTTTCAATAGTTGCGCTATCGGCATCAATAATAAAAGTTTGTCGCAGAGTACCCATATAGGTACGCCCGTATAGCTTTTTCTCTGCCCACACCCCAAACTGTTGTTGCAGTGCGGTATCAGTATCAGCAATAAGTCTAAAAGGCAAAGAGTGTTTTGCAATAAATCCTTGATGCGACTTTGCACTATCTTTGCTTACACCAATAATTTCATACCCTGCAGCTTGAAGTTGTTCGTAACCGTCACGCAAACTACAAGCCTCGGCTGTACAACCGGAGGTGTTATCCTTAGGGTAAAAGTATAGAGCAATCTTTTTGCCGGCATATTGGCTTACCCTTACCTCTTTACCCTCTTGATCTAAACCTAAAAGGTCAGCAACCTTATCTCCAACATTCATTATTATAGCTCCAAATCAACGTTAAATAGTTCATGCCAAGGCAAACCTTGCTCGTTAAGCTCTTTCATAAATGGGTCCGGGTTGAAGTCCTCAACATTCCAAACACCCGGTTTGTGCCATTCGCCTTTCAAGAACATCTTAGCACCAATCATGGCAGGAACACCAGTAGTATAACTTACACCTTGAGCACCTGTCTCGCGGTAAGCAGCTTCGTGGCTACAGTTATTATAAACATAATAGGTAATCTCTTTACCCTCTTTGTCAATACCTTTAATACGACAACCTATAGATGTTTGACCTGTGTAGTTTTCGCCAAGGTCTCCGGGGTTAGGCAATACCGCTTTCAAAAATTGAATAGGAACAATCTCAACACCATTATACATAATAGGTTTAATGCTGTCCATACCAATATTCTGTATTACGCGCAAGTGAGTAAGATACTCTTGACCAAATGTCATCCAAAAACGAGCACGTTTAATTGTAGGGAAGTTTTTAACCAAACTCTCCAACTCCTCGTGATACATCAAATACGACTCACGTGGACCAACCTCAGGATAGTTCAATGGTTTGTGAACCGATAGTGGATCAGTCTCTTTCCACTCGCCGTCTTCGTAAAATTTACCACGTTGAGTAATCTCACGAATGTTTATTTCGGGGTTAAAGTTAGTGGCAAAAGCCTTGTGGTGGTCGCCTGCGTTACAATCAACAATATCAAGATATTGAATTTTACTGAAGTGGTGTTTAGCGGCGTATGCAGTATAAACGCCTGTAACACCCGGGTCAAAACCACAACCCAAAATTGCAGTTAATCCTGCATCTTCAAAGCGTTGTTTATAAGCCCATTGCCAGCTATATTGATATTTAGCCTCGTCAAGAGGTTCGTAATTGGCAGTATCCAAGTAGCTTACGCCATACTCCAAACAAGCGTCCATAATAGTAAGGTCTTGATATGGAAGTGCCAAGTTGACAACCAATTCAGGTTTGAACTCTTTAAAAAGAGCCACCAATTCTGCAACATTATCAGCATCAACCTGAGCTGTCTGAATTTTAATGTTTTTAATATCTGCAGCTATTTTATCGCATTTGCTTTTGGTGCGGCTCGCCAACATAATATCGGTAAACACATCGGCATTCATTGCCATTTTTTTTACAGCAACGGTGCTGACACCGCCTGCTCCAATAACTAATACTCTTGCCATTGCAATCTCTGTTTAAATATGTTTAGGTTAATAATAGTTGCAAATATAGCATTAAAAAAACAAAAAACGAGAAAACCTCTGAAGTTGTTTGAATTTTTTTCAAAAAATACGATTTACGGAGCAAAAAAGTTAAATATTTGCGTTAAAAACTGAAAGATAACGCATTAAACAGAAAAGCTATGAAATAGAAACAATGAAGATTTATCAGTACCTAAAAGTTGGAAAACATTCTACAACCTTGAAATGGTCATTGCTCTTGCATTTAGGTTGAATACATATGAGCAAGTAGGGTAAGGCAAAAGATATTGGAGGGTATTTTGTGGTGAAAAGAGGGAAGAATGGATTTGTTAATATTTTTAGTGAAGAATTCCGGATAAAATTCTTGGCAATTCATCATTTATTTGAATCCTTTTTGTATCTTTGTGTTTGAAAAATCATCAAAATTTCAAAGGTTGTATGACTAATAAATATTCAATAGACGGTACAACTCTTAGGCAACGCATAGAAGCGATTCCGGAGGATTGTATACTGTTTCGGTCAGACTTTCCTGAATACCATACGGAATTTGTAGGAAGCATTTTGTCTGAGTTAACTACAGAAGGTGTACTTGTTAAAATTGCACATGGGATATATGCCAAGCCAAGAAAAAGCCGATTCGGTGTTGTACTTCCTTCTGTAGATAAGGTCGTACAAGCAATTGCTGTTCGGGATAACGCAGAGGTGTTGCCATCAGGTATGACAGCATTGAATGCATTAGGGTTATCAACTCAAGTACCGATGAATTACACATACTTAACTACCGGAAGTGAAAGAACTGTAAACCTATCCAATAGAAAAGTCGTGTTAAAGCGAGGTGTGCCCAAGAATTTCTGTTATGGTACTCGCCTCGTCTCTTTACTTGTTCAGGCTCTTAAAACCCTTAAAAAAGAGAATGTATGAGAAGAAGAACTAAATATAATTCTACAATTGGTATCGAATGAAACTGACAAGGAGACACTTGCTAAAGATGTAGATATGATGCCTGCGTGGATGAAACGAATTATAAAACCAATGCTAACCGTTTAAAATAGAATTAGATTGTGGGAAAACTGTGGTTAAACAATGAGATAGTGGACCGTTTAGCTATGTTGCAGCAAACGGAGGCTGAACACCCTGGCGTTAATCAAATTGCCATAGAAAAGGACTGGTGGGTAACTGTTACGCTAAAGGCATTATTTCAAACAGATTGCTGTGATTCTTTAATATTCAAAGGCGGAACATCGTTGTCAAAAGGTTTTAGCATCATAGAGCGTTTTTCTGAAGACATTGACTTGGCAATCACTCATTCATTCTTTGGTATTGAAAAGACTGGTAAAAGTCAGCGTGAAAAATTACGCAAAACGGCACGAGCATATATCCATGAGACCCTTTCCATTCAATTAGATGCTCGATTGAAAGGAATGGGAATCTCGGGTTACACTATAGAAAATGTATCTCAAGTCCAAGATAAAGATGGAGAATGGCGACCGATAGATTCAGACAAAGATCCTACGGTAATTCTATTACACTACTCGTCAATTCTTGAAGATACGATAAATTATATTCCTCCACGTGTAAAGATTGAGATTAGTTGTCTTTCAATGGACGAACCTACTGAATTGCGACCAATTCATTCCCTTATAGGTAAAAGTTTTGATGGCGAAGATACTGACGCAGAAAGTCTTGTTAGAACAGTAGTTCCTTCTCGCACATTCCTTGAAAAACTATTTCTTTTGGCTGAAGAATTTCAAAAAGAAAAACCAAGGAGCGTACGAATGTCACGACATCTGTATGACTTGGAAAAACTGATGGATACAGAGTATGGTAAAGAAGCGTTGTCTAATCGCAAACTTTATGATGCCATTGTTGAGCATCGTAAGGCTTATTATGCTTTGAAGTATGTAAACTATGATTTACATTCCCCATCAACCATTAGCTTTACAATACCAGAATCGGTTATTGATGCGTGGCAAGATGACTATGCCGATATGAGACGATTTTTCATTTATGGAGAATCATTAGAGTTTGATGCACTTATGGAGAAAATGAGAGAGTTGCAAGAAAGAGTGAGGATTATGTAAAAAGTCAAACTGCAGAACAAATCTTCATCATCTTATTAGAATCTTCATCATTAGAACTCAAGATGATGCAGATTTTTCTGTTATGGTGCAAAAACAAGAGAAAATACTTAACTTCGCAATGTATAAATAAATATAATTACACTATAAAAATTATGCTTGAAAATAGTATCTTTGTTTTTAATAAAAAATTTAAATACATAGTATAAATCATTTAGCTTATTACAATATGTTGACTAAACACCACAATTTACTTACTTACTTACTTACTTACTGCGCGATATTAATTCCGATTAATGCTTTTGCTCAGACTCAGCAACGACGGGTAATAAAGTTGTATAAAAATTCAGGAATAGTTGAAACATTGCCTATTAGTTATTTAGATAGTATCGCTTTTGGATATGAAGATATTCCGCAAATTGATATAAATGGTTCATCAGAATCAGAAGATATTGAAGCATATAATAAGAGAATGCAATGGTGGAATGATGCTCGTTATGGAATGTTTATACATTATGGGCTATATTCTGTACTTGGTGGTAAATATTATGGCGTTAATTTAAAAGGAGAAGAAGTTAAGTTTCAGAGTTATGGCAATAAAAATACAATTGGTGATGGAGTAACGAGAGGTAATGGATCTGGAGCGGAGTGGATATTGGGAGAGGCAGGGATTCCTCGTTCGGAATATAAAAAATTCTTACCTCAATTTACAGGTACGGCGTGGAATCCTGATTCTATTGCATTAATGGCATCAAAATGTGGTTTTAAGTATATAATAATAACTGTTAAACATCACGAGGGATTTTGTTTATGGGATAGCAATACAACAGATTTTGATATTGCGTCAACCCCAGCCGGAAAGTTATGGAATGGAGATATGATAAAACCTCTTGCAACTGCTGCTCGTAATGCTGGATTAAAATTTGGTATATATATATCACATAGTTTGGATTGGATGCACGAAGGAGGATTAGGAAATATTCCCGAGATAGGAGGTCAGTATTCTTTAGAAAAAAAAAGAAATTATATGCAAACTTATACCTATCCTATGCTTAAGGAAATTTTTACTCGTTATAGCCCAGATATTATATGGTGGGACGCTCCATATACAAATCCCTATGAAGAGTTTGCAAGCGGATGCTTAGATATTCTTAAAGAGTATGCTCCTTCTGATATAATACAAGATGATAGACTATCTTCTCTTGAAGCATATAGGGGAGACTATAAAACATTAGAACAGAGTATGAATGAAAATACAGCTGTACCCAATGCGGAATGGTGTATGTCGCTTAACTATACATGGGGATATAATCAATACGATGAATCGTATAAAGAATCAGGATTTATATTATGGAGTTTATTGAGGTGTACAAAAGTAGGAGTAAATCTTTTGATAAATATTGGGCCAAAGGGTGATGGCTCTGTTTTAGAGTCGCATTATGATATTATAAAACCTGCGGGAGTGTGGCTTCAAAAAAATGGAGATGGCGTATATAAGACAAGTCGTAGCCCATTTCAATATAATTTCCCATATGGTCCGGTTACCTATTCTTCTAAAGGAAATGAAAAAGCATTATATTATAATATTTTTTATTGGGACGGTTCTGGTAAATTATATCTTCCTGGTATTATGAACTCACCTGAAGAGGTTGATTTGCAATTTACAGAGGATTCCGATTTAGAGTTTGAGGTAGAGAAAATTCCGGGAATAGGCTTGTGTTTAAAAGGCTTACCTCATAATAAAATATCCGATATAGCTACTCAATTAAAGATATCATTTAAAAATCAACCTGAGTTGAGGGAAGGCATACCTGAAATAGAAAATAAAATATCTCTTACATCAATGGCTTTAAAACATCAGGGAGGAGAGATCACAATGTTTGATACATACCCGTCGTATAATTGGTATGGAGGAAAGGAAATAAGATATAAAATTATAGTGCCCAAAGATGCTACATATAAAGTTGAAGGTTATTTATCGGCAGAAGATAGTGGAACTATAACATTTAATGTCTCTAATGGACAATCTTTTTCAGGCAATAATACACCAACAGGTGGTGCAGTAGGTCAAAATTTTAAATGGCAAGAATTAGGAACAATATCTTTAAAAGAGGGTGAATATGAGATTGTTGTAACTAGTAAACAAAATAGTTCATGGATTAAATTAAGAGAGTTCCTATTTACAAGAGTTGATTAGCAACTATTTTTTATTTATAAATAAATTATGTTACCTTTGTATTGAATTAATTAATTGCAGTAAATTATGAGCGAGAATATTGAAGACTCTAAAGAGAATAAGAAAGAAGATTCATTAGATTTAACGAAATATATAAAGCAACTTATCCCTTACCGCAAACAGATAATAAAGTTAGGTTGTGTGGTCTTTGTATTGTCGGTTGTGATTGCTCTATCAATGCCAAAACAATATACAGTAACACTAACATTAGCTCCCGAGGCAGGACAAAATGGAGAGGGAATGTTATCAGGTGTAGCCTCAATGCTTGGTGTAGGAGGTTTTAATGTAGGCGAAGATGCCGATGCACTAACAGCACAACTCTATCCAAATATAGTTGCCTCTACACCATTCTTGGTTGATATGCTTGATACTCGAGTAAGAACAGCCAACGGAAAGATGGATACAACACTTCAAGCCTATATAATAAGTCAATTTACATTTCTTCAAAAAGTAAAGGGCTTGCCATACAGAGCCAAAAAAATGATAACAGATATGTTTAAGGATCCTATAGTTTTAGGGGAAGGAGGTAAAACAACATATCTGACTGAGGAAAAAAACGGGCTTGTCTCTATTTTGAGAGAGTGTTTTGAGGTGGCAGTTGATAAAAAAACAAGTGTCTCAACAATAATGGTAACTTTTAATGATCAGATGGTAACAGCAATGGTTGCTGATACTTTAATAGAAAAATTACAGGAGAAGATTACCGAATACCGATTGGCAAAAGCTATTGATGATTGTCGCTATTGGGAGGAGATATATAAAGAGAGTAAGGAGGACTATTTTAACAAACAAAACGAGTATGCCCGATATGTAGATACCAATAAAAATATAGTATTACAGAGTGTAAAGGCAGAAGAAGAACGTTTGGAGAACGAGGCTCTTTTGGCATATCAAATATATAGCAATGTTGCAACTCAACTACAAATGGCAAGAGCAAAGATACAAGAAGCAAAACCCGCTTTTGTAGTAGTACAGCCATCAATTTTCCCATACGAAGCATCAGGGACAAGTAAAACAACTACAGTATTGGTTTTAACTTTCTTGGGAGTTGCTCTTATAATTGCATGGTATCTCTTTGGCAAGGAGTATTGGATAATTGCAAAAAACAAATTTAAAGAATTTAAAACCAACACAAAAGAGATTAATTCAACCAATTCATAAGTTATAAAAAATAGAGAAAGACACCTCTTTCTCTATTTTTTTTGAAAATATATCTTTATAATTACAATAAATGTAATATTTGTTACGTTAACCTTGAAAAGGTTAACATTTTTTTTGAATAGAGAATTATGTTTTTATTTCTGTTGTTAGCACTTCTGTGGTTTAAAAAAGGGAAAAAAGAGTTATCTCTTATTACCTTTTTTGCCTTCCTTACAGGAGGCTTTCAACTAATCCCCGATGTAGTTTTTGCTTGGCCTGTTTCAATAAAACCAACCGATTATGCAATACTCTATCTCTTTGGAGTTATAGTAATGGAGTATTTTTCTGGAAAGCGAAAAGAACTCATAGAGGTACTACCTAAATTTACACTCATATTTCTTTTATTTATAGGATTTTCAGCAGGAATAAGTATTTTTATACACCATATTCCAATAGTAGAGGTCGTGAAAAATACACGAGAATACTTTTTGTTGTTAACGCCAATCCTATATTATACACTAACAAAAGATGAACTACAAGGAGTTTTTAAAACTCTATTTAGAATAACAATATCCTTGAGTATTCTTTATACTTTACAACCAATCTTGGATATCCCAATAATGCAAGGATATTATACTGAGGGAAAAACCGAACTTTTTGGAATGTTTAAAGTAGCACGTTTCTATAATACTCCCACATATCTTTACATATTCTTCTTTTATGTGCTTTATAATTCCGATTTTAGTTTAAAAACCAAGCTATTATATAGCTCTATAATGTTACTGCCTATACTTTTGTGTATGCATCGAAGCCTTTTAATGGCAATAGTCGCGATAATTCTATTTAATCATTTTAAGGAGAAAATAAAAAAAATATATCCTATACTCATTGTATTGTTTGTTGCATTAATTCCATTCTTAGGTACAATACAGGGTAATATTCTTGATACCAAAATAGCACAAGATATTATAGGCTCGGTTGATATTGAACCTGAAGATTTTGTACCTGGAGAGCTTGGAGAAGCTACATTTACATTTAGAGTATTGCACTTTTTAGAGCGCTTATATTATGCGTCAGAAAGTTGGGTAACAATGCTCTTTGGTTTGGGATTTATGTCTGAGGGATCTGATTATACAATGAACAGCTTTGATTTTATAGTTGGGCTTGAAAACGAGGATACAGGTTTTGTAAATCAGGTTGACACATCAGATATAGCGTGGTCTATATTTGTAATACGATTTGGTATAATAGGAACAATTCTATACTTGATATATTATTTTACTTTAATAAACTTCTTTAATAAAAAATACAAAGCTGAAACACTTGCAAAGGTCGCATTTTCAGTATTGGGTGTAATCTTTATAACCTCATTTACAAGTGTGCAAATAGTAAGTATGGAGTTTATCTCTCTTATCTTGCTTGTGTATGTTTTGTTGAAGAAAAAAGAGATAGAAGATGTTTCAAGGGAGGGGTGCTTAAATAGTTAATAGATATGACACAAAAGAACGTATTGATAAAAAATTCAACATTTGGCATAATTCAATTTGTAGCAGTTGCCATATTAACCTTTTTGTGTGTTCCCATATTTATAGGGAAATTAGGAGTTGATGCGTATGGTGTTTTTGCTCTTGTGTCGATACTCGGAAACTTAAACTTCTTCTCCTCATTCGGTTTAAATAGTGCATTGTTGGTCTTTTTGTCAAAACAAGGTAAAACAGAAGAGTCGCAACGCGATATAGTAGTAGTTCTATTCTCTACAATAGTAATAGCCCTATTTCTATGCTCTTTACTATATATATTTAAAACGTCTATAATAGAGAATATATTTGGAGTTCCACAGGAGTTTGTCCAATCATCAAGCTGTTTGTATGATTATCTGTTATTGGCAAATTTATTATTGATAGTAGGTCAGGTTGCTGTGTCAATAGTAGATGCATTGCAAAAGATATATATATCAAACGTGATACAATTTGTTTATAATTTAATATATTGGGTTGGGTTAATTGTTGTAGTTCTTGCAGGTGGCAGCTTAGCAGAAGTAGGAATACCTCTATTGATTTCAGCCTTAGTTTGGTTTATATTAATATTTTGGAAGGCGCGTTCGTTCTGGGGCAGTTTTAAATTAACTCAACCCATACGCCCCCACCTAAAAAGAATGATTGTTAAGCAGTTCTCTTATGGTGCAAAAATATTTACTGCAGGTTTTTGTGGATTCTTTTTAGAACCTCTATCAAAAATATTGGTATCAAAATTTGTGGGAATAGATTTAGTTGCCTTTTATGATATTGCACTACGCATAAAGCATCAGGTTGCAGGATTATTCCAAAAAGCAGCATATCCACTTTTCCCCTATATATCAGAACAACCTAAGTCATCTCAATTAAATGATAAGATAACTGATATGAGTAAAAAAATACAACTGTCGGTAGTTTCTTTATCAATGTTTATGTTATTTACATTTCCTATATTGGTTAAACTTTGGTTAGGAGAAGATTATACAACAATAACATTGATATATATATTGGCTATAACCATATCATATATTCTATTTTCACCACCTATTTTGCCCATTTACTACTATTTGCAATCAAAAAATATGGCAGATAGAAATATATATATGCACTTAGGTGCAGTAATAGTAAATATTGTAGTTTTTTTTGTCGTATATAAATATATAGGAGTTTATGCAATATTGATATCAAATACAATATCTATATTTTTTACCTATCTATTGGGCATTTATTATATGAAAAAGTATAATGATTTAAAAGTTCTATCACTATTAAAATATTATATAACAATACTTTTATGGGTTGTAATCTCCGGAGGTATCTGTTATGTGTTAAAATGCTATATTGTTCCGGAAACGATATTTGATGTACTGCTCTATCCTTTGGTAATAATATTAATTTTAGTTATCTTTACAAAAATAGGATATTTAATAAATAAATCAGATATTGATAGATATTTGGGAACAATGCCCAAAGTAAAAAATATGGCAATAAAACTTTTGATAAAGTAGGAATATATGGATAAAGAGGATATATTGGTAACCATTGTAACCCCCTCATATAATCAAGGACAATTTATTGAGGATACAATTACAAGTGTACTTAATCAAACATATAAGAATATACAATATATTGTAGTTGATGGAGCCTCAACAGATAATACAATGGAGGTTGTTGAGCGTTATCGCGATAAGATTGATATTGTAATTAGCGAACGCGATAAAGGACAAACTGATGCAATAAATAAAGGATTCAAATTGGCAAAAGGAGAGTTGGTGGGTTGGATAAACTCTGACGATATGCTCTATCCATATTGTGTTGAGGAGATAGTAAAACTATATAAACAGAATTCGGAAGGAGCCATATATTATGGTTCAACAATAGATGTAATTGATGCAAAAAACAATCATCTAAAATATTACATAAATAATATGGGTAGCAGACAGAGACTGCTTTGTGAAAATTATGATGTTTCTCAACCCGGCTCTTTTTATCGAAAAGATATACTTGAGAAAATTGATTATTTAGATGAGAGTATATTCTATTGTATGGATTTGGATCTCTTTCTAAAACTCTTAAAACATGGAAATCTATATTCAATTGATGATAAACCATTGGCAAAATTCAGAAAATGGGAAGAGGCAAAATCTGCAACGGGAAGAACAAAATTTATTAAGAATATAAGAGAAAGATTATATATTCATGGTGCAAAATTTTATAATAAAACAATACTCACCACATATTATTGGCAGATAAGATTTGCTCTTACTGATATTGTAAAAACAATATTTAGAATAAAGTAGATATGAAAATTGTTCACATAGTATATAGTTTGGAGTTTGGAGGAATTGAAACTATGCTTGTTAATATTGTAAATGAGCAAATTTCAATGGGACATGATATAGGTATAATATGCATAAATAATGCAATTAATAGTGGATTAAGAGAAGCTATTGATAAAAAAGTAAAACTATATTGTATAGGACGTCCTATAGGATCTAAAAACCCTTATTATTTGCTAAAATTCAATTATAAATTATATAGTTTAAAATCTGACATCATACATGTTCATTCTCCATCTATAACGCGTTATATACTTTTTAATTTATTGAAAGGTAAAATGTGTACAACTCGTCATGCTCCACACAATCCAATAGAAAGTAATTATTTACCATATTTTAAGTATATATATTCAATATCCAATTCTGTCAGAGAAGATGAAATAAAGAATATGAATATTGATTCTAAAGTGATATTAAATGGAGTAAATGTTTCAAATATAAAATCAAAAATAAATCTTAGTGAATTTAACGCACCTTTAAAATTAATACAAGTAAGTAGAATCAATCATCTTATAAAAGGGCAACATATCTTAATTCAAGCGATAAAGATAGTGAAAGAGGGAGGATATAACATTTCAGTAGATTTTATTGGAGATGGACCATCGTTTGATTATTTAACTGAACAGATAAAAAAGTTGGGATTAGAGAATGAAGTTAAACTTTTAGGTGCAAAATCACAACAATATATTTTTGAGCATCTTTGTGAATATGATTTGTTTGTTCAACCATCAATTTATGAGGGTTTTGGGCTTACGGTAGCTGAGGCAATGGCTGCAAAAATTCCGGTATTGGTATCAGAAAATCAAGGACCATTGGAGATAATTGATAATGGTAAATATGGTTACTCTTTTAAAAATGGCGATGCAAACGATTGTGCCGATAAAATTATAAATATTATAGAGCAGGGAGTTGATTTAGATATGATTAATGCTGCATATAAACGAGTAGAGGAACTTTACTCGGTACAGCAAACCGCAAGAAATTATATAAATGAGTATAAGTTGATACTTGAAAATAGATAAGGTAGAAAAGAATGCTTACGTTTAAAAATAAAATAGAGTTTAATTTTAATAAATGTAAACAATGTGGAGCTTGCAAGGCTATATGCCCTACAAATGCCATAAGTTTTTATCAAAGACAGGACGGATTGTTTAATGTTGAGGTAGATTATGAAAAGTGCATTAAATGTCGTAAATGCGAAAAGGATTGCCCTTCAAATAATGTGCAAATACCTCAAAATTATTTTGACGACTTTCCTAATAAAAGATATTATTTAGGATATAATTCAGATAATATAATTAGGCATAATGCTTCTTCTGGTGGTGTTGCCAGAACTATAATTGTTGAAGCATTAAAGCATAAATATACGGGCGGAGTATATACTTTAGCAAAAAAAGTAGAATATCCGTTTGCTGAAGGAAAATTTTACACGCTAAATAATATTCCTGAATATGATGATATCCCAAATTCTGTATATCATTCTGTGCCACTTTGTGAAAATTTGAACAATATAAAGGATTGTGATAGAATAATATTGGTTGGGACATCGTGTCAATTAAAAGCCTTATCTCCTATTGTAGAAAGAAAATGTAAAGATGTAATAAAGGTTTGTATATTTTGCAAACAACAAAAAAATTTGAATTCTACACGGTTTTTAACAAAAATTATGGATACGCAAATTCCTAAGAATCTAAAATTTAGTGTGAAATATAGAGGTGAGGGATGGCAAGGTGTAGTTGGCATTAACAATTCAAGAATAACATGGGAAGAAGCTGCTCAGATTCCTTTTGGTCGTAGAGTCTGGTCTGTCCCAGGCTGTAATATATGTGGAGATCCGTTTGCGATAGGAGTTAAAGCGGATATATCTTTAATGGATCCTTGGGAAATAAGAACTCCAAGTGATTTAGGCGAGACTTTAATTACTGTTCATTCTGAAAAAGGAGAAGCATTATTAAAATCATTATCTCCGGAATTAAAGTTTGTCGAAATTCCATATAATGAAGCGTTGCCAGCATTAGGTTTAAAAGATGTATGGCGAAGACAAAAATTAGTTCCATATTTTAAAGGAGAAAAAGTCTCTTTAAAAATCAAGATGGCAGGGATTGGAGAGAGAATACAAATATCAATTATAAAGAAAATTGTTACTATTCTCCCTAAAATGCCTATTTTTGTATATAGAGTAATTCGAAGAATTCCAGATTTAAGAAATCTTTTTATAGGATAATATGAATATAAAAATAATAACACGTCATTTTCCTGCTAACTACGGATCTATATTACAGAGTATTGCTACTCAAAAAGCAATAGAAAAGTTAGGACATAAGTCTCAAATTATAGATTATATTCCAAAAAATGAATATGGAGTTAGAGGAGTACTCTCTTTGTTAAAACAAAAAAAAGAGTGGAATAATAGTGCTTTAAAGAAGTTTTTATATGTGGTTCTAAGATCACCGGGAGATGTTATAGCAAATTTTAAGTTCTCGCGAATGAGAAAAAAGTATCTTGAATTAACTCCTCGTTATAATACAAAAGAGGAGTTGCGAGAAAATGTAGAACCTGCGGAGATTTATATGACTGGTAGTGATCAAGTTTGGGGCGAAATAGCTGGAGGTGGTTATGATTATTCATATCTATTGGATTTCATCTCTGAAAAATATCCTAAAGTTGCATATTCTGCGAGTTTTGGGAAAATAGATTTTTCTGAAGAGGTTTTGCTTCAATATAAAGAACTTTTATCTAAATATAAATATATTTCGTTGCGAGAGCTTGACGGAGTAAACATATTGAATCAAATGGGAATTCCTAATTTGGGGCAGGTATTAGATCCTGTATATATGTTTAATTCTGAATGGTGGAGTCGTTTTATTAAAAAAGAACGCACCGATAAATATGTATTAGTGTATCAGATTCATGCTAATAAAGATATTGAAGAGTATGCAAAGAAATTTGCAAAGGAAAAAGGGTTAAAACTTATACGTATATTCCCATTGTTACATCAAATTTTTAGAGGTGGCAGATTAGCATATTTGCCAAATATATCACAATTTTTATCGTATATTAAAAATGCTGAATACGTTGTTACTGATTCTTTTCATGGAACATCTTTTTCTTTAATTTTTAATACTCAATTTATAAATGTATTAGCTAAAGTAAATATAAATAGCAGAATATATAGTTTGTTAAAAATATTGGGAATTGAAGATAGAATTGTTACTGAAAAATTTGATTTTTCCATTGCAGATAGAAAAATAGAGTATAATGCTATTAATAAAAAGATCGATGACCTAAGAGAGAAATCATACTATATATTAAAGACAATAATTGAGGAATAACAAATGTTTAATAAAATTAAATTTATATCTATTTTATCATTATTAATTACCTTCTCTTGCTCAAAAGATGATGAAGCAAAGTTAGAGGGGCGTTGGCAAGGCACTACTATAGAGTCGCCACGTCATAGCCTTCAATCAGATTCGCTGTTTTGGAGTTTTGATAGCGGAGTGTGTGAAATACAAACCTTACAAGCATCAAACTCCCATTATGCCGAGCAGATATATGCGAACTATCTTTTGGAAGAGAATTCAATAAAAATATCGGTTCCAAATAAATATATTGATAAAGCATTGCAAAATAGATTTTTGGATTGGGACACCCCGGAACGTAAATTTGAAATAAGAGAGCTGACCTCTAAATCGTTAAGATTATCGGTTAACGATACTATATATTCATTTCGTAAATATTATTGATTATGAAGCGTATAATTTTATTAGTAATAATGGCGCTCGTGGTAATATTTACAGCGTCAGCAAAAGATTTTAACCTCTCATACAAAGCAGAGGCAAACATAATAAGCGGAGGAGGAGATTATACTCCATTTTGGTTAATGAACAACACTAATGGGGTGGTTTCTGATAAAAACAATAGCGGATATTTACGCTTAGGACTCTTTAAAGAGGAAGCAGAAGATAAGAAATTTTCATACTCTTTTGGCTTAGAGGTTGTGGGTGCATACCGAAACGAGGCTCCCATATATCTTCAACAAGCCTATTTTGATGCCAAGTTAAAGAATTGGAGCATATTTGCAGGGGCAAGAGAGGAGAAAACAATGCTTTGGGATACAGAGTTGAGTAGTGGAGGTATGATAAATAGTGGTAATGCTCGCCCCATACCCCAAATATATATCGGGCTTCCGCAATTTACCAAAGTGCCGGGTACAAAGGGGTGGTTGCATGTACGTGGAGGTGTCTCGTATGGTTGGTTTGTTGACTATAAATATCAAAAAGATTTCAAGACGGAAGGTATGCAGTATAGTAAAAATGTACTATATCACCGAAAGAATTTGATATTTAAAATAGGAAATGAATTAAAACCTCTATATGGTATAATCGGTATTGATATGGCAACTCAATTTGGCGGTACGGTGTATGATTACAGAGGTAATCAAACAGTAAAATTTCCGTCAGGAATAAAGGAGTATTTCAAAGTCTTTGTACCACTATCGGGCGGAGAAGATTCTCCCAATATTGACCAAGTAAATGTATCGGGTAACCATTTGGGTATATATATACTCTCTTTAGGCTACAAGAAAAATGGTTGTGATATAAAAGCCTACTATGAACACTTTTTTGATGACCACTCGGGCATGATATTCCGTAATAAATGCGATGGCCTTTGGGGATTATCGTTTAGAACAGACAAGAAATTCTTTATTGAAGGAGTTACCTTTGAAATCATGAATGCCACAAATCAAAGTGGACCATTTCTTTGGGATACAACATCAGAGATACCTGTCCAGGTTAGTGCCGGCGATAACTACTATGGGCATATAATGTATAATGGTTGGACACATCGCGGACATGCAATGGGAACACCTTTTATTACATCGCCTCTCTATAATAAAGATGGATATTTAGGCTTTACAAACAATATAACCCGAGCTTTTCACGGAGGTATTGATGGTACAATCATTGAAGGCTTAAAATATAAAGTTCTTGCATCGCATCAACGAGGTTGGGGAACATCTTACGCTCCGTCAATAAATATTAAACATCAATTTTCTGCAATGTTGCAGTTAAACTATACTCACAATAAAACAAAAGGGTGGAACTTCTCCGTTGCAGGAGCATTTGATAAAGGTACGCTCTTTGGCGATAATTGGGGAGTACAAATTGGTGTACGTAAAAGTGGTGAATTGTTGAATTTAAGTAAAAAGTAATGGATGTAATAATAGTATCACCATCGCTTGATACCACTCAAAATGTGAGTGGAATATCTTCTGTAACACAATTTATAATCAATAATAACCCCACTCAAAACTATATCCATTTTGAACAGGGTAAAAAAGATAATGAGCCCGGGGGTATTCGTCGCGTATTTCCTTTAATTGCAAAGTTAAGAGAGTGGAAAAAGCTATTGGCAACATATCCTCAAGCAACTATTCATTACAATTTTCCGCTATCAAAGGCATCAATAATTCGCGATGTGCCATTTATTAAATATGCACAACACGAAAACCGAAAAATAGTTATACACCTTCATGGCGGTGTATATCTTACCTCTGAAAAGATACCATCATATCTCAATACAATGCTTAAAATGGTCTTTAACGAGACAACACCCATCATAACATTGAGCGAAATGGAGCGTAGAGCAATAGTTGATCGTTATGCGTTAAAAAATATATCGGTTCTCCCTAATTGTGTTGATATAAAGGATTATCCCATAAAAAGCGAGTGTAACAGTAAAAGAGAGCTGACATTAGGTTATATGGGTCGCATAACAAAAGAGAAGGGTATGGAGTATCTTCTAAAAGCGTGCAAGAGTTTAAAGAAAGATAGCATACCCTTTAAACTTATGTTAGCTGGTAAAGAGGATATCCAAGATGAGTATATACCTCGCTTTAAAGAGAGTTTGGCAGATGATTTTATATACACCGGAGTTGTATCGGGAGAGAAAAAAGATGAATTTATAAATAAATTAGATCTTTTTGTATTACCTTCGTTTTTTGAGGGGTTACCAATGTCGCTTTTAGAGTGTATGGCGCAAGGTGTTGTACCTATAACAACTGATGTAGGTTCAATATCAGATGTTGTGTCAGATGGAACAAATGGAATATTTATAGCGGTAAAAGATTCTATCTCAATATACAATGCTGTATGTGAATTGGATAGAGATAGAGAAAAACTAAATAAATTTTCTCATGAGGCTTATAAAACAATAAAATTGAAGTTCTCGCCTGATGAGTATATAAAACAATTGAATAATATATATAATAAGGCATAATATGTTGCGATTAAAAGAGTTGAATATTGTTGAGAGCAGAGAGGTGTTGTCAGCTTTGCCCCAAGGAAAAAAGATGATAAACACTATTAATGCGCATAGCTATAATACTGCATTAAAGGATACACTCTTTGCTGAAGCTCTTAAAAATTGCGATGCCTTAATTCCTGATGGGGCAAGCATTGTAAAGGCTTGTAAATTCTTAAAAGCAAAATCGCGTCCAATTGAGCGTATAGCAGGTTGGGATTTGTTTATTCTTGAGATGGAGCGTTTGAGCAAAAACGGCGGAGGAGTCTGCTTTTTTATGGGAAGTACCAATGAGGTTTTGTCTTTAATAAAAGAACGTGCAGCTAAAGATTATCCAAATATCATAGTTAAAACCTATTCACCTCCCTATAAACCTCAATTTTCTGATGAGGATAACAAAGAGATTATATCTCAAATAAATCAGGCAAAGCCCGATCTTTTGTGGATTGGAATGACAGCACCCAAACAAGAGAAATGGGTATATGAGAATTGGGATAAATTATATATCTCTTGCCATGTGGGAACAATAGGTGCGGTATTTGATTTTTATGCCGGAACAGTAAAACGCGCCCCTATTTGGTGGCAACGCCATAGCTTAGAGTGGTTATATCGTCTTTTAAAAGAACCAAAGCGTATGTGGAGACGATATATAATAGGGAATACACTATTTTTGTACAATATTTTACGAGAAAATAGATATTAATTAACATTGCATAGAAGGCTAAGTATAAGAATGTTTGGTAGGTTATATCTACTTCTTTGAGAAAGATACTCAGAGCCCTTTTTAGTCTCTCTCTTTTCTTGTACGTTGCGATTTATGGAAATAGATTAACAAAAATTAACTATTTTATGGAAGTAGAAAGTTAGATTTTTGCTTATTTATGGAAATAGATTAAGAAAAATTTGCTATTTTATGGAAATAGAACTATTTTAGTTGATAAGTAATAATATTAGACAATATGGGATTAAAAGAAAAACTAAGGAATAACTTTATAATAAGAGGAGTATATTTTCTATTTCGCGATTATTTTTGGGACTGTCGCAGAAGTAGATTTGGCTATATAGCAGACGATGTAACATTGATGCCTCCTTTAAGAATAAGTAATCCGGAGAATGTCTATATATATGAAGATAATTTTTTGCGTAATGCCGATATAATGGTAACAAACGCAAAATTTATAATGAATGCACATTGTATGGCATCTGAAGGGTTGAGAGTTACAACCGGAAACCATGCAATGGTTTTAGGTCGTTTTTCATCAACAATTACTGAAGACGAAAAGCCTAAAGGATTAGATAAAGATGTAGTTGTTGAATCAGATGTTTGGTTAGGACGTAATGTTACTATACTTTCGGGAGTAACAATTGGAAGAGGTGCTACAATAGGAGCATGTTCTTTGGTAAGTAAAGATATTCCACCATATTGTGTGGCAGTGGGAGTGCCTGCAAAGCCTATAAAATTTAAATGGACAATAGATGAGATTCTCTATCACGAAGAGCAACTATATCCCGAAACTGAAAGATACACACGTGAGCAACTTGAAAAGTTATTTGCTGACATTAAAGCAAAATATCCTAATATAAAATAGCATCAAATCTATACCTCAGATGGGGTTTACTATATTTAATTATACTCTCCTAATCTGAGGTTTATTATATTCTTCCTGTCCTTGAAGTGTCAATTCGTAACAGCGTAAACAGTAGTATTGTAAAGCCCCATAACGATGAACCTCCGTATGAGAAGAAGGGTAGGGGAATACCAATTACGGGCGATATACCCAATACCATACCTACATTTATGGCAAGGTGGAATGTAAATATTGATGCAACGCAATAACCGTAAATTCGTCCGAATGCATCGCGCTGTCTTTCCGATATATATATTATGCGTAGTATAAGTGCTGTGTATAGTATTAACAATGCTGTTGAGCCTAAAAATCCTAACTCTTCTCCTACTGTACAGAATATAAAATCGGTATCTTGCTCAGGAACATATTTCAGTTTAGTTTGGGTTCCTGCCAAATAACCTTTCCCCAAGAAACCTCCTGAGCCTATGGCTATTTTTGATTGGTTTACATTGTATCCTGCTCCTCGAGGGTCATCTTCCATTCCAAACGATACTTTTATTCGGGCTTGTTGGTGTGGCTCCAGAACCGAATTGAATATATAATTTACCGAGAAAAGGAATATTATTGATAATATTGCAACAGCTATAGGTTGTAACAGTTTTGCTGAATTTACTTTTAGCGATAGTATAAATGTATATATGCTGTTTATTGCAATTGCCACGTATAGGGTGTATGCCCAATTTACAGGTGTAAATATATTTGTTATACCTGCTACCAAAGCGCATGCAAGTGTAATATATAACATAATTCTGAAAGCCCCTCTCTTATTATATTTTGAAGAGGTCATTATTATCAATACTATATTTGTCAGTAGTAATACAAAAAACTCTCCAACAGGAGTTATTCCCCAATAGGTTTCGGCATATTTCAGAGCCAATATAAAGTATGTAATTGACCCTATACCTGCAAGCAAAATCAGTCCCGACATTCCCTCTCTGAAAAGAACCAATACAAAAGCTAAATAAACAAGAGCAGTTCCTGTCTCCTTTTGCAGAATTATTATAAGTAGCGGAACAACAATAATAAGTATTGCCCGTATCATATTTTCGGGACGTTTCAATATAAAGTTATATGCACTCATAAACCGAGCTAAACAGAGTGCTACGGCAAATTTAGAGAACTCGGCAGGCTGTATGCTGACAGGTCCCATTACTATCCATGAGTGAGAACCTTTTACATTGGGAGCTATGAATATCGTCAGTATAAGAATTAATATGGTTACTGCATATATGGGATAGGCATATGCCTCTAAAAGCCGCGTGTCAAACATCATTATAACAAATGCTACAATACAGGCACACCCAATCCATAGCAATTGCTTGCCGGCTCTTCCGTCAAGGCTGAATATTGAAGTGCCATCGTAATTATAGCTTGCTGCATATATACTAAACCACCCCCACAAAACAAGGAGTAGGTATATGACCACTGTAGGTTTGTCTATTAGTGCAAATATGTTAGTGTTTCTTGACTCCACTGTATATTATTGTATTTGATGTTGCCATTCGCTTTTCAAGCTCTTTGCGATTTGTGGCAATCGTGTCGTTAAGGTATTTCTCTATCATAAGGCTTCCTATGGGTACGGCATAGGTTGCCCCAAATCCTGCATTCTCAACATAAACGGCTATGGCAATTTTAGGATTGTTGCGAGGAGCAAATCCCATAAAAGCCGAGTGGTCTCGTCCGTGAGGGTTTTGTGCTGTTCCTGTTTTACCGCAAAGGTCAGTTCCCTCTATCTCTCCTATGCGACATGTTCCTTCTGTTACTGCCATTCTCATTCCCTCAACAATATCTTCGTAATGTTTTGAATCAACCATTGTCTTATGAGGGGTTGTATATGTTGAGTCAATAATTGTATCTTGTATCTCTTTTACTACATGAGGGGTATAATAGTAACCTCTGTTTGCTATGGTTGCCGATAGGTTTGCAATTTGCAATGGTGTAGCAAGAACCTCTCCCTGACCTATAGCTACAGATATTATTGTAAGAGCACGCCAGCGACCTTTACTGTAATATTTATCGTAATATTCGCTATTTGGTATAAAACCTCGTTTCTCTCCGGGTAGGTCAATTCCTAATTTATATCCGTATCCCATTGATACGATATAATCTTTCCAAAGAGTAAAGGCTTCGTCGGTTCGCTCATATTTTTTTCTGTTATCAAGCATCGCTTTAAATCCATAACAGAAGTATGCGTTACATGATGTTGCTAATGCCGGTTTCATTGCAATTGGTGCGGGGTGGGCATGACAACCAACCTTTAATTTGCCCGATATAAAACCACCATAGCAGGGATATAAAGTATTCAAATTAGTTATTCCCTCTTGTAAAAATATTAGCGACTGCGTGGGCTTAAATGTAGAACCCGGAGGATATACTCCCATTATAGTGCGGTCGTATAGGGGTTTGTATTTATCTGAAACAAGTTTGGCATAATTCTTACCGCGTTCACGTCCGACAAGAGTTGAGGGCTTGTATGTGGGTGCAGAAACCAATGCAAGTATCTCTCCTGTTGATGGCTCAATAGCTACTATTGCTCCAATTTTATTTTGCATCAGATATTCTCCATATGCCTGTAACTCGGCATCAATTGATAGAGTCAAATTTTTTCCGGATATAGGAGCAACATTGTATATTCCGTCTTCATACTCACCTTTAATTCTACCACGTGCATCACGAAGTAGTATCTCAACGCCTTTTTCTCCCCTTAAATATCTTTCGTACGATTTTTCTATTCCTAAATCACCTGTATAATCGCCAGCTTTATAGTAGGCATCATTTGCAATATCGGTAGCCGATACCTCTCTGATGTTTCCTAATAATGAGCCCGCTATATCGTAGTTGTATTGTCGTATAATTCTATTCTGAACGTATATCCCGGAGAATTTATACAATACCTCTTGTAATCGGCCATACTCTTCGGCTGACATCTGAGATATCAGAACCTGAGGCGTATATGATGAATAACCCGGATTATATCGTCTGTCCTTCATTCGGGCAACGCGTGTGTCAAACTCCTCTTTGGTTATATCTATTGCCTGACAAAATGCCAATGTGTCAAAATCTTTAACCTCTCGGGGTATCATCATTACATCATATGCAGGCTGATTATATACGACAAGGCGTCCTTCTCGGTCATATATTAATCCTCTTGAAGGGTATTGAGTTTTTCTTAAAAACGCATTTCCTTCAGCATGACGGCGATAGTCAGTATCTACCACCTGTAGCATAAATAGGCGTATAATATATATAAGTGCAATTGTAACAACAATTCCACCAATTATATATTTTCGTTTTTCAAGATTGTAATCTTTTCTCATCTCTTCTCCTTAAATATAAACTCTGCAGCCATTACTGTTATAAAGGTAAAGAGTGTGCTGGTAATTACCTTCAACACAAGAGATAGAGGGTTGTAGAGAGAGAATGATTGAACAATAAATATGGTTGCTGAGAATGTAAGAGATGTTATTAATGCGTAAACTGAAAATGGTGCTGTTCCTAATGAGCGTATTGAAGGATACATTGTCCCGTAATCATCTTCGTGTTGTAACACCAAAGTTATGTAAGGTCTTCGCATAAATGCAGTTACTACCGATGAAAGAGAATATACACCCGGAGTTGAAAAGAATATATCAATAACAAGCCCCATAACAAAAGCAATACTCATTGTCTTGTTCGGAGACAATGATACGGGGAGTTTCATTATTAAATATATAAACAAAAATGGTGTGGCACAACCCCAAAGTGTTATGTTACTTAGTATTGTTACTTGTAAAAGTATCAATACTACTGCAAGAATCAGGTAATATGTAACCGATGTCCTTTTCATTTCTTATCTATACTCTCCAAAGAGTCCTTCTCTTCGCGTTGAGGATTGTCTATAATAGCAACATCGCCAAGTCTGAAATAGTCGGTTGAAAGTTTAACTTTTAAAGCATAAAAGTTATCGTTTTTCTCTTTTGAATACTCTTGAACTGTTCCTATCATTATACCCTCAGGAAAGACCGAAGAGTAACCACTCGTTACAATTGAATCTCCAATATTGAACTCCACGTGGCGAGGTAGTTCCTCTAATCGTGCATATTCAGGAGATAATCCGTCCCAAACAAGAGAACCAAAATATCCGCTCTCTTTCAGTTTGCAACTAATTCTCAACTTAGGGTTAAGTATTGTTATTACTAATGCATAATTATCAGATACTGAACTGACTATACCTACAAGTCCTGAACGATTAACAATACCCATTCCCTCTTTAATGCCATCTTTAGCACCTCTGTTTATAGTTATATAATTATGGGTATTGGAGGTTGTTGCATTTACAACTTGAGCTGTTCCGTATATATGTTGAGGGGTTAATCCTCCTTGTAGATTTTCCTCTTCTTGCAACGAAGCCTTAATTTGTTGCAACTCATTGCGTAATTGGGCATTTTCAACTTGCAATACTGCATTGTTGTATTGTAGCTCGTCATTTATTTGGCGTAATCCTACGTAACCGGTAATATTATTAACCATTGAATAATATCTGCCGGCTATACTATTTGCAGAGGTAAAATATATACTCTGTTGATAGGGATTAAAACACAACAACAGTATAATCGAGATTGTAATATAAATTACGAAAACGAATATACTGCTATGTGCTATTATAAATTCAATCAACCTGCGCATATCGCAAATTAAGAGTTTTTATCGCATTAAGAAGTTGAAACGGTCAATATTCTTCAAAGCGATACCTGTTCCTTTTGCAACAGAGTGTAAAGGATCTTCTGCTATATGGAAAGGTATTCCTATTTTATCGGTCAATCGTTTGTCTAAACCTCTCAACAAAGCACCACCTCCTGCCAAATAAACGCCGTTACGAACTATATCGGCATATAATTCGGGGGGAGTCTGTTCCAATGCGCTCAATACAGCTGCCTCAATTTTAGATATTGATTTCTCAAGGCAGTGTGCAATCTCTTGGTAGTTTACAGGGACTTCCATAGGAAGAGCTGTCATTCTGTTAGGACCGTGAACTATATAATCTTCTGGTGGATTATCTAACTCTGTCAAAACCGAACCTACGTTTATTTTTATCTCTTCGGCTGTTCTCTCTCCAACTCGTACATTGTGTTGACGGCTCATATACTCTTGAATGTCAGATGTAAGGTCGTCTCCGGCTATACGAATTGATTTGTTTGAAACTATTCCTCCTAAAGATATTACGGCAATCTCTGTTGTTCCACCACCTATATCAACAATCATGTTTCCTTGTGGGGCTTCAACATCTAAACCAATACCTATTGCAGCAGCCATAGGCTCATATATCATATATACGTCACGTCCACCTGCATGCTCGGCTGAGTCGCGTACGGCACGAATTTCAACCTCAGTACTACCTGAGGGAATACATACCACCATACGTAATGATGGTGCAAACCAATGTCTGTGAGAATCAACTTTTTTAATCATTCCGCGAATCATCTGCTCTGCTGCATAAAAGTCAGCAATAACACCATCGCGTAATGGGCGTATTGTTGTGATGTTGGGGTGCGTTTTCCCGTGCATTTGACGAGCAACTTCTCCAACAGCAATAAGTTTGTCGGTACGTTTGTCTAACGCAACCACAGATGGTTCGTCAACAATTACCTTGCCGTTTTTTATTATAATAGTATTAGCTGTTCCTAAGTCAATAGCTAACTCTTGAGTAAAAGAAAATAGTCCCATTTTTTAGTGTTTAAAGTGTCTTACACCTGTAAATACCATTGCTACTCCATTGTTATTGCAGTACTCTATTGTTTCGTTATCACGAACAGAGCCTCCGGGTTGAATAACGCTATCAATTCCCTCTGCGTGAGCTATCTCAACGCAATCAGCAAATGGGAAGAATGCGTCAGAAGCCATAACCGAACCATTCAAATCAAAACCAAACGATTTTGCTTTTTCTATTGCGTGGCGTAATGAGTCAACGCGAGATGTTTGACCTACACCGCTTGCATATAGTTGTTTGCCTTTTGCCAATACAATAGCATTTGATTTGCTATGTTTTACTATTTTGTTTGCAAACAATAAATCTTCAACCTCTTCAGTAGTTACGGCTTTATCGGTTACCTGTTTCAACTCTTCGGGTGTCTCAATTTTAAGGTCTCGCTCTTGCATCAATACTCCATTTAACAACGAACGGTATTGAACTTTTGCATCGCTACCTCTTTTTTGTATAAGTATTATGCGGTTCTTCTTTTGTTTTAATATCTCCAATGCCTCAGCTGTATATGAAGGAGCAATTATTATCTCAAAGAATAGTTTGTTTACCTCTTCTGCAGTTGCAGCATCAACTTCGGCATTGGCAATCAATACTCCACCAAAGGCTGATACAGGATCACCTGCAAGTGCACATTTCCATGCCTCCAATAATGTTGGACGTGATGCCAATCCGCAAGCGTTATTGTGTTTAAGGATAGCAAATGTAGTCTCATCAAACTCTGATATTAACGATACAGCGGCATCAATATCTAATAGGTTATTGTATGAAATTTCTTTTCCGTGCAATTGTTCAAACATCTCGTCAAAATTGCCGAAGAATGCTCCTTTTTGGTGAGGATTTTCTCCATAACGCAATGCTTTTGCATTGTCGGCTGCTGCACGGAATGCTGAATTTTCTCCACCATCAAAGTAGTTGAAAATTGCTGAGTCGTATGAAGAAGATACTGCAAATGCCTCTTTGGCAAACCATCTGCGCTCTTCCAAAGAAGAAACAGCTCCATTACGATTTAGCATATCCATCAATGGTGCATATTGAGCTTTTGAAGCAACAATAACAACATCGTTATAGTTTTTAGCAGCACCTCTGATAAGTGAAATTCCACCTATATCAATTTTCTCAATAATATCTGCATCGCTTGCACCTGAAGCAACAGTCTCCTCAAATGGGTATAAGTCAACAATAACAAGGTCAATTTCCTCAATTCCGTATTGTTGAGCTTGTTGCATATCTTGCTCAAGTGAGCGACGACACAAAATGCCTCCGAAAATTGCAGGGTGAAGAGTTTTTACTCTTCCTCCAAAGATAGAGGGATATGTTGTCAATTGCTCAACCGGTGTACATTCAATACCCAATGACTCAATAAATTTTTGAGTTCCGCCTGTAGATATAAACTTAACACCTTCTGCGTCTAACTTCTTTATAATCTCGTCTAATCCGTCTTTATAGAATACGGATACTAATGCTGTTTTTATCTTTTTTGCTTCTGTCATAATAGTATGGTATTTCAAAACACAAATTTAGCAAATTTATCTCTACTATATTGTATATTTCCAAATAAAGTTATAAACATTATAACTCAATTATTATTTGGGCGTTAACTTATGCTTTTTTTATAGTCATTTTGCACTCTTTGCAATTGAAGTGTAGCTGTAATCTGTTTTTCCCTGAAACTAAATATAAAGGCTCTTTCCAATCATTACCCTCTTTTGTTTTCAAGCATTTGCCAAATGTGCGGCGTATGCAATGAAGTGTTGTCATAAGAGTTGCATCTTCAACCTCTTTCAACTCGTACGCATGAGCTATTTTATCAACGCCACGTTCTTTGTAAAATTCAATAGCTTTTGAATTTGATATATTTGTCTCAAAAGTGAGATTTTGAGTATGATATTGAGGTTTTGTGTCCTTATCTTTTATAGGTCGGTTATAAGTAGCAACTCTTTTTTGTATCAATTTCTCTACCGCATCTCTTCTCATCTCGGCAAGTAGCGATGACGGAATAAAGAGATCTTTAATATTTGAACAATCCACACTCTCTGCAACAAAAGGTGTATTTCCTAATTTAGAGAGTTGTCTCTTTTGGTTCTCCTCTTGTTCGGTTTTTGCCTTTTCTAAAACAATTCTATCCTTCTCTGTTTTTACAATATTTCCTTTATCGTCAACAATTTGTAGGGTCAAAATATTCTCGCAGTACGATAGGGTTATATAAACAGCTATTTTACGCTCGGCTGTTGGCGAAGATAACAGTTTCTCAAACTTAATATCGTGGTTGCGGTATATAATGTCTCCTTTTTTTATATCAGGCATTTGTGATGGATAAAGTTTTGAGCCTTCTGCTCTGTTTAATCCAAAACCGGCAAATTTTCCATCAGATGAGGTAAAACATAATCCGTCGCCATTATTCAATTCGGCTATTTCGGCTATTTCTATATAATTTGAATATACCGATTTTACTGTTCCAACTCTTTCTCCTCTTGATTTTGGAGTATCAATTGATGTTATTGAATTTATATCTTTATTACTGTAATATTGGGTAAATCCGCGATTGAAACTTTTGTATGGGTTGGGAGCAAAATTTAAATTTATTCTACCCGATGATGATGCTTTGTATTCTTCTCGTCGAGAAAATATTTCATCTAATATTGTCCTGTAATATGCGGTTATGTTTTTTACATATTCAATATCTTTGAGCCTGCCCTCTATTTTTAGAGATGTTACTCCTGCATCTAAAAGTTCTTCAATGCTATTGCTTCTGTTCATATCTCTTAGAGATAAAATATGTTTGTCTTTTACCACGATATTACCATTCGCATCTTCTAAGTTATATGGCATTCTGCAACTTTGAGCACATTCTCCTCGGTTTGCACTGCGTCCGTTAAGGGCACAACTTAGGTAACACCTGCCACTATAACTTACGCACAAAGCACCATGAACAAAAACCTCTATTGGAATATCACTATTTTTGCATATATCACTTATCTCGTTAATATTAAGCTCTCTTGCAAGCACCACTTGTGAGAAACCCGATTCTTGCAAGAATTTAACCTGTTCAATAGTTGTATTATGGCATTGTGTACTTGCATGAAGTTGAATGGGGGGTATATTCATTTTAAGAATACCCATATCCTGAACAATTAGTGCATCAACACCTATATCGTATAGCGATTTTATCAATGCTTCAACTTCGGGAATTTCCTCTTCGTAAATAATTGTATTAAGAGCAACATATATTTTTACTCCATATAAATGGGCAAACTCCACTAACGATGCAATATCTTCAATGCTATTGCCTGCTGCAGCTCTTGCACTATATTTAGGAGCGCCAATATACACGGCATCAGCCCCGTGAAGTATTGCTTCTCGGGCTGTCGGCACATCTCGCGCAGGTGATAATAATTCAATACTCCGCGCCATAACAATTCTATTTAATTGATTTTATATCGTATGGAGTTTCCTGATATACAAAATAGTTTAGCCAATTAGAGAAAAGTAAGTTCGCATGTGCACGCCATTTTACTTGAGGCTCTTTTGTCGTATCGTCGTTAGGAAAATAGTTTAGGGGAATTTGTATCTCCAAACCTTTGTTTTTATCTCTGAAATATTCATCTTTGAGAGTATTGGGTGAATATTCTGAGTGTCCTGTAATAAATATTTCACGTCCTCCACGAGCCATTAACATATGTAATCCTGCCTCTTTGCTCTCTGATAATATCTCTATCTCAGGAACTTTCTCCACATCTTCGCGCCTGATTTCAGAGTGGCGGCTGTGAGGAGCATAAAATTCATCGTCAAAACCTCTAAATATGGGGTTTTGCTTATTATATATTGAGTGAAGGAATACTCCAAATCTCTTTTGTGATAAAGAGTATTTAGGAATGTCATAGAAGTAGTTGAGTGCTGCTTGTGCTGCCCAACAGATATACATGGTTGATGTAACGTGGGTTCTTGCCCATTTGAATATTGTTGTCAATTCCTCCCAATATGAAACATCGCAAAAATTGAGTTGTTCAACAGGAGCTCCGGTTACAATCATTCCATCGTAGGTATCCTCTTTTATCAAAGAGAACTCCTTGTAAAATGCCTCCATATGCTCTATGGGGGTATTTTTTGAGATATGCCCGGCAATTTTCATAAAGTCAATCTCTATCTGTAGGGGAGAGTTTGACAATAGGCGGATAAGGTCCGTTTCTGTTGTTATTTTTAACGGCATTAAGTTAAGGATTACAAGTTTCAGCGGGCGTATATCTTGAGATGACGCACGTTGAGAATCCATAACAAATATGTTCTCTTTTTTTAAGAGGTCAACAGCCGGGAGGTTTGCCGGAATTGTTAAGGGCATATCCTATCTATTATTTGTATTCTAATTAAAATACGTATCCAAAGCCTATGTTAAAATAGACATTGAACATATTAAAACTCATTGCGGTAAAGTCTTTCTTAAACAGAGGAACGCAACCCCATGTTAAGTCGCCTGAAATCAATAGGTGTTTATATGGTATAAAATCCACACCTACTTGAACACCGGCATCTACTTTGCGCATATCATCAGTGAAATCGTATGTGGCATCAACTCCATCTACGCGATCTCCAATTGGAGAGCCATCTCTCATATATCCGTTTGTTGCAGTACCTGAGAACTCGCCATTAACCATAAATGAGACATATCCTCCAAATTTTACGTCCCAGCGAGGAGATATATCATATACTGCTAAAACAGGGATTGTTATGTAGCTGTTATGAACTTTTGTGGTTACATCGCCTGTAAATACTCCTTTTATTGTAGAACCGTCCATACTTACAACCAATTGGTAGTTTTTTACGTTGGCATCGGTTTCCATTCCCTTTATATCAAACTTTACACCAGATTGCAACCCCCATTTTTTAGTTATGTTATATTGTGCAGTTCCTGCAATAGAAAATGAAAATGTTGGTTTAAATGAATTTATAGCTCTAATCTCGGCTGGTAGTCCCATCGGTGCTGTTCCTCCAAGATTAAATCCCGCTTTTGCAGCAAATACAAATCTATCTTCAGTTTTATTTTCTCTTAGACCTTCTCTGACTCTTACTTTTGCGGCAAAACTATCTTGTATTGCTAAACTTGATACTATTATTGCAAATATTATATATATCTTTTTCATATCTCTTTATCTTATTTATAGCAATTATTCACATTCCAATATTACATCATCAATCCAAAGTTTACTTCCTACAGCTCCTTGGAATTCAGCGCCATAGTAACTCGATGAGAATACAATAGTAATGCTGTATTCAAAATTTTTCAATCTGTTTTCATCAATAGGAGAAGAGAATGTAAAAGGAAGTTCTATTTCTACATATTCATTAGGATAGCCTTCTTTGTTTGTTGGTGTGCCGTACTTCGTGTTATCTGTAAGTATAGCCCTTCCAACTTCTGCCGGGCTTGACAATATTGTAGAGCCATCTAAATAATTCTTGCCATTATATAACTCTTTAGCTTTTACATTGTCAAACATAACAGCATATATGGCAGCATAATCTTTGCTTCCAGTATTTTGATTGTTACCACTATTGTCGTTGTTTGTTGTTCTGGTGCCTATAATATCTCCGCTTTCGTTGTAGATACTAATAATACCTCCACTTTTATATTTAAACCACACTTTTAATGATTTTGGCTTTTTGTTGAATGGAATACCAAAACGAGTTGCCTTCATTTGCTGCTTCATTATATTGATTCCTTTTCCGGAAAATTCTCCGATAAATAAGTTTCCTGCAGCCAAAGGAGAGCCTTGACCTATAGCTCCAACATAGCGAGTCTCTAATACTGCAGCATAAGCACCATTATGAGCGTCGTCTTGAGATAATGTCTTATATGTAGGATAGTCTGAGGGGTTGGTCCCTTTCCCTGTAATACGGTATCCTAAATTTCCTGAAGCCCAAATATAGAAGTCTGATGTATTTCCGTTGTTCATTAATCTTTCATAGCAATCCTCATAAACGCCACTTGTGTTCCTATTTTCTTCCCAATTTTCAAAGTAGTATTCGGTAGGGAAAGCCATATCCATAATTCTTACTTCGTGAACTTTTCTCCAATTGCCGTCTTCCGAAATAACCTCTATTTCATGTGCCGAAGAGTAATCGTAGTTATCATCTCCTCTTATAATTTTTGACCCTTCTGATAATACATATGTGGGTTTTATATTTGTGAGATCTCCGTATGAATTAGGAGTTATAAATACAGTTATACGGTCATTCTCTATCTTTTTACCAATAATTACATCTTTGTCTAACTCTATATCCAAAATATCTGCATCAGTGTTTGGTAGTTCATCTTTTATACAACTGCTTAATACCATTAGAGGTAACGCAAGCAATAGGGTTATTCGCAAAATTTATTTCTTCATATATCTATAATTTAATTGAGAGCCTTATAATTTGTATTGTTTTTGGTTATGTTAGAAACTCTCTATTTCAGCCCGCAAAGATAATAAATTTTACCGAATTAGCACACTATTCTCTATTAAAATAGAGTATGTTTTGAGTATGTTTTGAGCTATAATATAGATAATTAATGCTTTAATATAGTAATTAGTCTTTATTAGCATAGAATAAAAAAAAGAGAGTGCGGTTACACTCTCTTTAGGTATTTATCTTTATTTAATGTTATTACATTATATATTGCGAACTTATTGATTCGTTATTGTGAGCTCTGCGTATTGTCTCGGCAAACATCTCAGCGATACTTATTATGTGAGCTTTTGGACAATCTTTTGTGAACGGAATACTATCTGAGAATATCATCTCTGTCATTTTTGAGTTCATTACTCGTTCGCTTGCGGGATCAGACATTACAGCGTGGCTTGCAATTGCACGAACCGATTTTGCTCCTTGTTCCATCATAAGGTCGGCAGCTTTTGTAATTGTTCCTGCTGTATCAACCATATCGTCAACAAGTATTACGTTCTTTCCTTCAACATCTCCAATCACCATCATGCTCTCAACAACATTTGCTTTTGCTCTCTGTTTGTGACATAGAACCAAAGGTACACCAAAATATTTTGCATAGGTGCTGGCACGTTTTGAACCACCCACATCAGGAGATGCAATTACCATATCTTCAAGTTTCAATGATGCAATGTAATCAACAAACACCGATGATGCGTATAGATGATCAACAGGAACATTAAAGAAACCTTGTATTTGATCAGCGTGTAAGTCCATAGTTATTAAACGGTCAATACCCGCAACGCTTAGCAAATCTGCTATTAATTTTGATGCTATAGAAACACGAGAACGGTCCTTGCGGTCTTGACGAGCCCAGCCAAAATAGGGAACAACAGCTATAACTGATGCTGCAGATGCACGTTTAGCCGCATCAATCATTAACAATAGTTCCATTAAGTTATCTGAACTTGGGAATGTTGATTGTACTAAATATACTTCACAACCACGAATTGATTCTTCAAACGATACCGCAAATTCTCCATCTGCAAAATGTTGAATAATCATGTTTCCGAGGGGACAACCTAAATTCTCACAAATTTTTTCTGCCAAATAGCGTGTGTTTGTTCCTGCAAATACCTTTACCGGTCTTTCGTTGCTCATTGCTTGTAAGTTTTATTTAAGAATTTGTTTTTTTTACTTTGATTTACAAAAGTAGTAATTTATTCTTAAGAATTTGTTTTTAAATGTTTGATTTTTATAAAAATTTTTTTCTCTCTTATAAAATAGAGTTAAATATATTGTCTTATCTTTTCTTTGAACATTTCCATATAGCTGTTTCGTAACCTGATAATAGAGTCTTAAAAGGTTTGTTTTGAGATAGTTCTCTCTCTCCTTTATTACCCGATAACAGCTCTTTACAATTAAACTCTCCCTCCTCAATTTTAAAATATTCAAACAGATGAGATGGAATATTTATATCAAGTTCGGCGTTTTGTGAGCGGAAATTTACAGCTACAATATATAAATCCTTCTTAAAATAGCGGGCAAATAGATATACTCTTCCTGTAGATATGGCATCGTTATTGCCATTTACATACATTAAATCAAAAAACAATCCATTGCTGATGCCTTTCTCTTTTGCAGCTACGTTAAGTAGTTTTTTATATTTATTTCTTATCTCTTTTTGTTCCTTAGATAATCTTTTTAACCCTTTTGTTATCCATTGTCTTACGGTAGGTACACTCCAATAGTCAAAAATTGTGGTTCTTCCATCTTGTCCGGAAAAACCTTCTGCATCTGTAGCGGCTTCGCCTAACTCTTGCCCAAAATATAGCATTATTGGGTTGCTGTCAATTAATGCTGAGAGGGCAAATAATGGAAATGCCCTATGAGGATTTCCTGCAAAAAAGTGAGATGCAGAACGTTGCTCGTCGTGATTTTCGGTGAAGTGTAACATATTCTCTTTAACCTCACCTATAGACTGCCACCACTTTGTAATTGCACCGGTATGGCGTCCCCTCATTACAATGTCTTTTAAGGTGTCGTATAATCCAACCTTATCATAAAGGTATGTAAATTCTCCACGTTTTACATAGTTGTAATATTGGTTAGGATTGTAAACTTCTGCTATAAATATCATATCAGGATAGCTCTCTTTTACTTGAGCTATACACCACTCCCAAAATTCAACAGGAACCATCTCTGCCATGTCGCAACGGAATGCATCTACTCCTTTCGCAGCCCAAAATAGCAGAATGTCTCGCATCTTTATCCATGTGTTTGGTATCGGATTGAAATGACACCAACCTGTTGCATGGTCAACTCCATAATTTAGTTTTACTGTCTCGTACCAATCGTTTATTGATGGAGATGAAGTAAAACAGTCATTGCCTGTTACTTTTGCGGGGGATTCATTATATCTCTCATCTCCCTCTCCTATATTAAAATAGGGAGAGAATGTTTGTCCGGGAAGATAGTAGAAATTGTTAAGAGGGGAGAAAGCCCAATTAGGATTGTCTCCTTCACCTAAACCTATAACTCCTGCCGGAGCTGCATCTGATGAGTATTGTCTTGCTACATGGTTCGGTACGAAATCCATTATAACCTTCATTCCGGCTTCATGAGTTCGTTCAATCAGAGCTTCAAATTCTGACATTCGAGAAGGAACATCATCTGCCAAATCGGGGTCAATATCGTAGTAATCTTTTATTGCGTATGGAGAACCTGCCAATCCTTTTACAACATATTTATTATCAGGCTTAATTCCATATTCTGAATAATCGGTAGCTGTGGCATGCTCAATAATGCCGGTGTACCATATATGAGTAGTTCCTAACGATTTTATCTCTTTTAATCTTTCTGGTGTGAAATCCGAAAATTTTCCAACACCGTTTTGTTCTTTTGTTCCCCAAGGGATACAAGTTGAATTAGTATTACCAAATAGGCGTGGTAATACCTGGTATATTATAATTTTTTCCATCAATAGTTATTAATTAAAAAGTGTAATCAACACAAGCTCTACCAGCAGCTACAGCTTTAAATATTGATGCGGCTGCTACATGGTCTGGGTGATTGGCATATGTCGCTAAGTCTTCAAAATTCTCAAAAACAGTTGTTAATGCTAAATCAAAACTCTCCGACGGATTTTCGTTTATTTGAGCCTCTATTGATATTAGACAGGGTATTTTAGGAGGCAATGCCATAAGAGCATCTCTAAACTTTTCTAAAACCTCTCTCTTCTCTTGAGGATTGTCAAACTCTTTAACCTTAAATAGTACTATATGTTTTACCATGTGTATTTGTATATATTTTTGTATATTTGCTGTACGGCAAAGATACAACAAAGAAATGAAAAGGACTAATTATGTTTGATTTTAGAATAAATAAGTTTGATTTTGTAATAATTATATCTTTTTTTCTCATTGTTATCGGTTGTTCAAAAAGAGAAAATGAGAGCAATATAAGAGATTGGGAAGATATTAAAAGAGAAGGAACTCTTCGTGCTATAATGATGCAAAACTCTACATCTTATTTTGTATATAGGGGAGAGGATATGGGGTGTGAATATGAGATTATCAAACAATTTGCCGAAGAACATAATCTGCAACTTGAAATTGTTATAGCAAAAAACTTTGAAGAACTGATACCGCTTTTAAAGGAGGGTAAAGGAGATATCATAACTTACGATATGCCTATTAATTTGAAGAACAAAATACTATTTAGGTATTGTGGACCTGAAATGATATCAAACCAGGTATTAGTGCAGCGCAAAGATTCTACTCGTATTAAAGAACTTAAAGATATTATAGGAGAGACTCTATATGCCGAAAAGAGTTCAAAGTATGAAGTGAGAGCAAAAAATTTGAATTCGGAGATAGGAGGAGGTATAACTATTCTTAATTCATTTGGTGGCGTAACAACAACAGAAGCATTTATTGATGCAGTTGCAAATGGAGAAATAGATTATGCAGTAGCAGATAATGTAATTGCGGCTCTTAATAAAAGCTATTATCAAAATCTTGATGTAAGTTTAGATATTGGTTTTGATCAAAAAAGTTCGTGGTTGGTACTTAAAAGCAACTCTGCTCTTGCCGATAGTATTGATGCTTGGGTTGTCTCAAACAATAAATCAAAAAAATATCTATCCACCCTTCAAAAATATTTCAGAATGAGCAAATGGGGAAACGAACATGTCTCTCCATATAAAATGGCAATATCATTGGAAAATGGTGTTATATCGCCATACGATCATATTTTTCAGAAATATGCTAAAACTATAGGCTGGGATTGGCGATTAATGGCAGCGATGGCATATAACGAATCTCAGTTCGATTCATCGCTTGTTTCGTGGGCAGGGGCAAAGGGAATAATGCAACTTATGCCGTCAACTGCCCGACATTTTAGTGATGAAGGTTGGGATATGACCAATAATTATCAAAATGTAGCAGCGGCAACACGATATATATCTTCTCTTGATAAAAGTTTAAAAAATATAGAAGATAAAGAGGAGAGGATAAAGTTTATTTTGGCATCATATAATTCTGGTTTAGGCCATATATTTGACGCAATTGCTTTAGCTGAAAAATATGGTAAAGAACCTCAGATTTGGTTTGATAATGTAGCCGAAGCTTTAAAGTTGAAGAATTTACCTGAATATTATGATGATCCTGTTTGCCGTTGTGGCTATTTTAAAGGTAAAGAGACCTTAGCTTATGTTGTTAAAGTTATGGAACTCTACCAATTTTACAAACAAAATATGCCCAAAGAAGAATAGTTGTTTAAAATAAGAGTGTTGGTTTTTATATATTAATACCTATTTGCCTATATAATAATACTCAAAACCAAGCGAAGCTAACTCTTCTCTGTCATAAATGTTTCGTCCGTCAATTATAAGAGGATTTGACATAATCTTTTTTACCACCTGCCAATTAGGTAAGCGGAATTGTTTCCACTCTGTTAATATAAGCAGAGCATCTGCTTCTAAAAGTGTATCGTACATATCTGATGCATATTCAACATCATCTCCTAACCTGCGATAGCATTCCTCCATTGCAACGGGATCATATACTTTTACTATTGCTCCTGCTTGCTTTAAAAGTGATATGGTTACAAGAGAAGTAGCTTCTCGCATATCATCTGTTTCGGGTTTAAAGGACAAACCCCATAATGCAATACGTTTACCTTTTAAATCACCCTTATAATATTTATTGAGTTTATTAAATAAAACTAATTTTTGCTTATCGTTTACACTCTCAACAGCTTTAAGCACCTCCATTGAGTAACCTGCCTTTTCTGCTGTTTTTATAAGAGCTTTTACATCTTTAGGGAAACAACTGCCACCATAACCACAACCGGGATATAAGAATTTTGTGCCAATACGAGAGTCGCTACCTATTCCTTTACGAACCATATTTACATCAGCACCAACCAATTCGCAAAGGTTTGCAATGTCGTTCATAAAACTTATGCGTGTTGCTAACATTGAGTTGGCAGCATATTTAATCATCTCAGCACTCGGAATGTCTGTAAATATAACTCTGAAGTTATTAAGTAAAAAAGGACGATATAGTTTTGTCATCAGCTCTTTAGCACGTTCGCTTTCTACTCCAACAACAACTCTGTCAGGACTCATAAAATCTTTTATTGCAGCTCCCTCTTTCAAAAATTCAGGATTACTTGCCACATCAAAAGGAATATCAACACCTCTCTTTTTTAACTCCTCATTAATAACCTGTTTAACCTTTTGGGCAGTACCTACGGGTACAGTTGATTTTGTTACCAATACGGTATATTTTTTTATGGCTTGACCAAATGTTTTAGCAACAGCAAGTACATATTGAAGATCGGCACTTCCGTCTTCGTCAGGAGGAGTTCCAACTGCGCTAAAAACAACCTCTACATTATCAATACAATCTATTAATGAATTACTAAAAGACAAACGCCCTTCTCTCTGATTTCTAATAACCATCTCAGATAATCCTGGTTCATATATAGGAACTATTCCTTTTTGGAGAGCCTCAATCTTATTTTTATCAACATCAATGCAAGTTACATTCACACCCATTTCCGAGAAACATGTGCCACTTACCAAACCTACATATCCTGTGCCAACAATTGCTATATTCATTTATAAATTTAAATTAGATATTTACAAAATGAAAAATTATAATCCATTAATGATAATATGTTTAAACATATTTTAGCCACAAAGTTAAATATTTTCTATTAAATTCAATTAAACAATAGTAAAAGAGATTATAATAGAGGAATTGATTTATATAATGTAAAAAATAAATACCTGTTAATCAGAAAAATATGTTTGTGATAAAAAATATATATAAAAAATATTCAAAAAAATATTGTCAATTAAAAAAAATAGTAGTACTTTTGCATTCGGAAAACGGTTCCATAGCTTAATTGAATAGAGCATCTGACTACGGATCAGAAGGTTGCAGGTTTGAATCCTGCTGGAATCACAAAAGGCTGTACAATGTGCAGCTTTTTTTAGGGAAAACCTAAAAGTGGAGGAGGGAAACCTCGCCACTAAATTGCGGGAATAGCTCAGTTGATAGAGCATCAGCCTTCCAAGCTGAGGGTCGCGGGTTTGAGCCCCGTTTCCCGCTCAAAACTTCCATAATAATTTACTCTCTTTAAGAGAGGCTCAGATTAGATTGAACTATCATAATGTATTTACATTAAATAGTTCAATCTTTTTTTATGATTTTATTCAATGAATTTAGGATTGTATAGTAATATACCAAGGTTGATACCAAAATTCCAATTATTATTAGGATAAGAGTAGTAATTTACAAACATGCCAATTGATGCAAATGGCAGATTGTATGCCATAGTTAGTTCTCCCATAAATTCAGGATTATGCATAAACTTTCCGTATGCAGCTTTTTCCTTATTTTGATAAGATTGTTCAATCTTAAAGAAAGGAGTGAAGCAGTAAAAGTCACCTCGTAGTTGTAAATTTTTAATTATCTCCCATATAGGAATAACCCCGACAGCAATAAACTGATTTGCTCTAAATGCTTCGTTAAATACTGTTTTGCTATGAGGTGTGGGAGAGAATGTAGGTGCATGAACAATAGTTGAAGTATATGAAGCATTAAAATTTTTTGTTGACAACATCAGATCTCCTAATATTCCAATTGAAAAGTGCTTATTGGGGTTAAAATATTTTGTAGCTTTAGCATGCATTACTAACCATGAATGTTTATCTTTAAGCTCTCCATAAGTAACATCTGCAGGTTTAAATCGCTCTTTCCCGGTAATAAATTCTCCAACAATAAATATATTTCTTCCTTTTGAAGAATACATAACATTGTTAAGTGTATTATGCTCAAATTTAACAGAACCCATAAAAAGACTATAATTACTTTTGTCGTAATGAGTATTTGCATAATCTATTACATTTGAAGGATAGTATGTATCAGTTAAATATCCATATCCTAATGATATTTCAGTTTTACTGTTTGTTAGAAAAGGTAGGCCAATTCTTATTTTGGCAAAGGCTTCTTGTTTGGTTATAAAAGTGGGAGACTCTTTTTGAACAAACAATCTTTCGCTTTCATAATATTTTTTCTTTGAGAATACTCCGAAAATTTTCAGATACATTGGCAATTTGCTTGGAAGCTCAAATTTTACCGATAGCATTCCCGAATTGTATGACCGTCCCACATATCCATTTAAATCAACGTCCATTGAATACAAACTAAGTGTTCGGTATTTTGTATCAATATATATCATATTTGTATTACCTGACGATATATACCCTCCCAATCCAATTTGAAAGTTATCTTTTAATTTTGTTTTTAATTCAAGAGTAAATAAACCTGTAGAATCATTATATATACTATGAGGAATAATTTCTGAGATTTTATTATCCGACATAAGTTTATAATAAGCCTTCTCCGCGCCTTCTATATCAAGAAGATTTGAAGAGTTTTTTTCAACTTCAAACTGTTTTTTTATAAAAGCCTGTTGCGTATTATTTCCACCCTCAACCTCAATTTTATCATAAAGGAGTTCTGGGGTTTTGCTTTTCCATTGCATTCGCATCAAACTTCTGCTATCTTCAGATAATCTTCTGTTAATACGTCCTTTTATGGAGTCTGCCATTTGAGTACCCTTTTCGTAACCAATTTGGTATATCATATCGGCCTTTGCAAAATCAAGAAGACTTATAATTGAGTCAAGTTTGAATGATATAAGAACACCCTCTTCAGGATTAACATTATAATCGGTCTTTTGCATAACCATGGCATCAATCTGAGCCATTATATCCCCCTCCTTGGGCTTTGATGGGTTTCCTGCCACTTTACTGCCAATTATAAAATCGGGAGCAAAGTCGTTACGCATAACATCAACGGGAAAGTTATTATATATGCCCCCATCATAAAGTAAGATACTATCTTTCTCTATGGGTTTAAATACAAAGGGAAATGTCATTGAAGCTCTAACGGCATCACCTAAATCTCCATCTTTAAATATAACAGCAGTTTTATTATATACGTCAGAGGCTACGCATCTGAAAGGAACAAATAGATTGTCAAAATTACTATCAGATTGAGCTGTATAAGCTGAGAAAAGTTGCAAAAATCCGTAGTTCATAGGAACCGGATTTATCAAACTTGATGGTAAAAATTGAGGTGTAACTTTCTTGTTCTTATCACCTATATTTATGTTGATTGCCGCAAATCTTGGGGAGGGTTCTCCTTTCCTGAAATAAAATTGGTGTTTACTCTCAATCTTTCCTGTGGACCAACTCTCAAACTGAGTTGATTTTACAATCTCAAGCATCTCCTCAGGAGTATATCCCATTGCGTAAAATGCACCAACAATGGCACCCATTGATGTTCCTGTAATATAATCAATGGGAATTTCGTTCTCTTCAAGAGCCTTTATAACACCTATGTGTGCAATTCCTTTAGCACCTCCTCCGCTCATAACCAGTCCGACACTTTGAGAAAATGCCGATGATGAGATTAGAAGGAGTGTTGTGAGTACAATTATAGAATTTCGCACAAAACTCATATAAAAACTTTAGTTAAGAGGCGAATTATAATAAGAATCTTTAAATCCAAGAAAATATAAAATACCGTCCAGACCAATAGTTGAAATAGATTGTGAAGTATTAGCCTTAACCTTTGGCTTAGCGTGGAAAGCGATACCCAATCCTGCAGTATTTAACATCGGAATATCATTAGCACCATCACCAACAGCAATAGTTTGAGCTATATTTACATTTTCAATTTGGGCAAGCAATCTCAATAATTCGGCTTTACGTTTACCATCAACAATATCTCCTACATATTTGCCTGTTAATTTACCATCAACAACCTCAAGTTCATTCGCATAAACATAATCAACTCCAAATTTTTGTTTAAGGTATTCTCCAAAGTATGTAAAACCTCCCGAAAGAATAGCAATCTTAAATCCAACGGTTTTAAGCGTTTTCATTAATCGCTCAATACCTTCAGTCATAGGTAAATTTTCAGCAATATCTTTCATTACGCTAACGTCAAGACCTTTTAAAAGGGCTACTCTCCTTGTAAAACTTTCATGAAAATCAATCTCGCCTCTCATTGCCGATTCAGTAATTTCTCTAACCTCTTTACCAACTCCGGCTCTATCGGCAAGTTCGTCAATAACTTCAGTCTCAATAAGAGTAGAGTCCATATCAAAACATATCAAACGTCTTGTTCTTCGGTATATGTTATCTTCTTGGAACGAAATGTCAATACTTAATACAGATGAAAGTTCTATAAAGGCAGCCTGCATTTTGTTCTTATCTTTAGGAGTTCCACGTACCGATAATTCAATACATGAGACACCCATCTCCTGTTCAACCTCTTCCAAAGGCATACGTCCTGTAAGTCGTCTGATGGCGTCAATATTTAACTCTTGTTCAGCAACAACTTTTGTAACTTCACCAATCTGTTGAGCGGTAACACGTCGTCCTAAGATGGTTATAATATATCGGCTTTTACCTTGTCTGCCAACCCAGCTATTATACTCCTCTTCGCTGATAGGGGAGAAGCGAATATTTACACCTATTTCTGTTGCTTTAAAAAGAAGTTCTTTAATAATTTCTCCTGAGTTTTTACTATCTGTAACAAACAGAATACCCAATGATAATGAGTGATGTATATCAGCCTGACCAATATCCAAAACAATAGCGTTATACTTTGCAAGTATATTAGTTAATGCACTTGTAACACCAGGTTTGTCATCACCTGTAATCTGAACGAGTATAATCTCTTTCTTATTAAAACCCTCCATATCGCAAAAAGTTTATATAATATACCACTACTGTCCCATTAAAATTTGAAATCGTTCTTTGAAATTATTGAAATATAGTTAGTTACAGAGATTTTTTGAGTCAACGGATTTGAAAACGTAATTTTGCGACATCAAGAATCTGTCGCATATGAACAAAGAAAAATAC
>JAGBHI010000079.1 GCA_017935575.1 Bacteroidales bacterium
ACTTTATCGTTAACTGAGTAACCGATAACTGTCAATATCGCAGCAATGAAAGCTTGGTCAATCTCCATTGAGAATGGAAGTAATCCGCTAAACAAAGAGTAGAATGCCAAAATAAATACTGCATCAAATGTCAATGCTATCAATGTTCCAACACTAAATGCTACATCACGGAAACGTACTAAGATATACAAAGCAATAGCTATTAGAGAGAAGATAACTGCCCAAATTGCGCCACGAGTAATATCCTCTGCAATACTTGGTCCTACTTTTTGAACACTTTGAATACTTTCTGTCTCAAATTGCTCTAAAGTTTTATCTCCAAGTTTGGGTTGTAATCCTGTATAAAGTTTCTCTATTATCTCGTTATCAATTGACTCGTCGTTTTCTGTAATACGGTAGTTAGTTGATACGCGAACTTGATTTTCTCCACCAATAGTAATTACTGATACAGCTGTTCCCTCTTCAAATTGAGGACGGAGCATAGCTCCTAACTCTTGAGTATTTACTTTCTCTTCAAAACGGATAACATAGTTACGACCTCCTGAGAACTCAATACCTTTATCTAAACCTTGTGTTGCAAGAGATACTCCACCAATTAGTATTATTACTCCGAAAATGATATAAGCCAATTTACGGTTCTTCAAGAAGTTGATATTTGTATTAGTAAGGAAGTTCTTTGTTAAAGGAGTAGAGAATGTAAGTTTTGTAATCCAATTCTTAGCAAGCGCTTTCTCATAGAACAAACGAGTCAAGAAGACTGCGGTAAAGAACGACATTACGATACCTATTATCAATGTTGTCGCAAATCCTTTGATAGGACCTGTACCAAACACGAACAATATTATACCTGTAATTACCGAAGTTATGTTTGAGTCAAAGATTGCAGAGAATGCATTTTTGTATCCATCAGAGATAGCTGCTGCAAGAGATTTTCCAGCTCGCAACTCCTCTTTTGCTCGCTCATAAATAAGTACGTTTGCGTCAACGGCAATTGCCAATGACAACACAAGACCGGCAATACCTGATAGTGTCAATACAGCTTGGAACGAAGCAAGAACGCCCATTGTAAAGAACAAGTTTACAATAAGAGCTATATTTGCAACAAGACCGGGAACAACACCATATACAGCCATCATATATATCATCAACAATATAAGAGCCAATATGAATGAAACGATACCGCTCTCAATAGCCTCTTGACCAAGAGAAGGACCAATAACATCTTCTTGAACAATCTTAACTGATGCTGACATCTTACCTGATTTCAATACGTTAGCAAGGTCTTTTGCCTCCTCAGGAGTAAAATCTCCAGAAATTTGAGAGCTACCACCTGTAATTTCAGTATTTACAACAGGGAATGAATATACTTGATCATCAAGCACGATAGCAACACAACGACCAATATTCTCACGTGTTAGTTGTGCCCATATTTTTGCACCCTCAGTATTCATATTCATACTTACAACCGCATTGTTTGTAGTACGGTCAAAGTCATCACGAGCATCTGTTATAACATCTCCTTCAAGTGTGGGATTACCGCCATTTGTTGCTTTTAATGCAACCAATTGATAAAATTTATCTTTCTCATCAACAGCCTTAACACCCCACTTGAACACTACATTTGAAGGAAGCATCTCTTTAACTTGAGGCATTGCCAACATTTTGTTAACCTCTGCAGTATCAGCAGTTGCTGCAATACCAACTGCAGGACCGCTACCAACTTGTCCGTTTTGTGAAACGTTAGGCATCAAACGAGAGAATAGAGGATTTTGCTTGCGCATTTGAGCCTCTTGCTCTGCCAAACTTGCACCCTCAACTGCTGCACTGTCTTTAAGAGCTTCAATACCCTCAGCAACGGGAGCTTTCTCTTCAGCTACCTCTTCAACTTCTTCAGCCTCATCAGAAGCAGACATACGTCCTAACATCTCATTTGCTGCAGAAAGTTGAGAGAATATCTCGTTCAAATTATAAGTTTCCCAAAACTCAAGGTTTGCACTTCCTTGTAGAAGTTTACGAACACGTTCTGGTTCTTTAACACCAGGAAGTTCAACCAAAATACGACCTGTTTTTTCAAGACGTTGAATATTTGGAGCTACAACACCAAAACGGTCAATACGTGTACGCAATACATTAAATGTATTATCTACCGCACTACTCATCTCCTCATTCAAGACTTTAACAACATCAGAGTTTGATGCTGTAGGAGGTATTTTGTCTTTTAACTTATAAGTACTGAAAATTGAAGCCAATTGAATGTTAGGATCAATTTTTTTATACTCGTCAAGGAATATAGCAAGGAAGTCATCGTTATCTGCTTGATTAGCCGATGCGTTTGCCAATGCTTGATTGAAGTTTACATCTGGGTTGTTATCGGCCAATGAACGAAGAACATCTTCTACTGAGATTTGAAGGGTAACGTTCATACCACCTTTAAGGTCCAAACCAAGACCTACTTCCATCTCTTGACATTGTTTAAATGTGTACCAAAGATATACTTTTTCAGTAGAGATTGAATCGATGTATTGTTTATACTTCATCGCATCATCTCCGGCAAAATCTTTGGCTTTCTCGCTGTAGCGGTTTGTTACTATTGAAAATGATAGGTAGAATAGACATACCAAAGTCAATAACACCGCAAAAACTCTAATAAATCCTTTGTTTTGCATAATTATTTATAATGTTTCAGTTATATTCTTTTAAGCATCGTTCTTAATAAGTATTTTCTTTACCAATCAAGAAGTATTTTCAAGGGACACTTTTTCAATATCGTGCAAAGATAGTTTTTTTTTCTCTTATAACAATAATATTCTCTTTGATTTTTAACAAAAGCAGTATTGAAATATAACCTTTATCCTTTTTAAGCATAAAATAAGTGATAAATGAGTCTTTATGATTAACTTTGCACCCTCAAACAGATATAACGAAGATGAAACATAAAAATATAGGTCGCATATTAAACCTTGTAGTAGCAACTTCCTTGATAGTATCCATAATATCTTGTGCAAGTATGGGAACTCCAAGCGGAGGACCTCGAGACTACACTCCTCCCAAATATAAAAACAGCAATCCAAAAAATAATCAAACCGGAGTAAAGAATAAAAATATCAAAATCTCATTTGACGAAAATATTCAACTTACAAATCCGGGCGAGAATATAATAATATCTCCTCCTCAAAAAGAGATGCCCCAAATAAAGAGCAATCTAAAAGAGATAGAGATTAGATTAGTTGACTCTTTACTACCCAACACCTCTTATACCATTGATTTTGGAAGTTCAATAAAAGATAACAATGAAGGCAATGTATTAGACGGTTTTAGTTTAGCTTTTTCAACAGGAGAGGTTATTGATTCTCTTCAAATATCAGGCACCGTTTTAAATGCATCAGACCTTGAACCTGTTACAGGTATTACCATCGGTTTACATCAAGCTGACGATGATACTGCTTTTACCACCAAGCCTTTTATCAGGGTCTCAAAAACAGATACCTATGGACATTTCTCAATCAAAAATCTGGCAGAAGGAGAATATAAAATATACGCAGTTGCCGATGCCGACAGGAACTATATGTTTAATGCCCCGACAGAGAATATAGCATTTTTACAAGACATAATAGTCCCATCTGCTTACTCATCACCACAGATTGATACTATTTATACAGACACTACCAATACAGAAATAGATACCATAATAAGTCGTAATATAACCAAATTTTTACCCGACTCTCTTATGTTATTCTCTTTTAACGAAGGTTTTAAACCTCAATATCTTGCAAAACACGAACGCAAACAACGTGAAAAGCTATACATTACTCTTTCTGATGCCTCTAAAAAAATAATGGAACTATCGCCCATTAATTTTGCAACAGAAAACAATGATTGGTTTATACTTGAGCGAAATATTACCAACGACACACTCTCTTTTTGGATTAAAGATTCGGTTATCTATAACCTTGACACAATTCAGGTTACAGCATCGTACCTTAAAACAGACTCTCTATTAAACCTTGTTCCTGCATTAGACACCTTGAGTTTTATATATCGCGAAACTGCAAAAAGTGAAAAAGCTCAAAAAAGAGGTAAAAGAGGGAATAAAATAGACACTATTAAAGTTGAGCTATTAGAATTAACTAATGGCATTAACGGAGTAATTGATATATACGCTTCTCCTAATTTGACATTTAAATCGCCCATAAAAGAGATTAACAAAGAGGGAGTAAAGCTATACACTAAAGTTGACACGCTTTGGGAAGAAGTAAAGAATTTTTCATTTGTCCCCGATTCGCTCTCACCACGAAAATACATTCTAAAAAACAGATGGGAATTTGAAGGACAATATAAATTTGAGATTGACTCTACTGCAATTTCAGATATATACGGATTAAAAAACGGGAAGATAAATCCTACGTTTAAAGTTCGCAAAAGTTCAGAATATTCAAACCTCTACGTTGAAACTCAAGGAGTAAGCAGTGGCGCTTTTGCCGAGCTTTTAGATACCAAAGACAAAGTTGTAAGATATGCAACCATTAAAAACGGAGGAGCTGAATTTTCATTCGTCAAACCCGGCACATACTATGTCAGACTTATAATTGACAGCGATAACAATAAAAAATTCACAACAGGAAATTATAAAAACGGCAAACAGCCCGAAAAGGTCTACTACTATCCCAAGCCAATTGAGCTAAAGCCTAATTGGGACGTTGAACAGACATGGGACGTATATGCTCTGCCCTTTGATAAACAAAAACCTTACGAATTGATTAAAAACAAACCAAAGGATAGTAAAAACAGGAAGGATATGAAAGAAGACGATGACCCCATATATTCAAACAGACCTACTACTAACCTTGAATTTTAAAGATGCTGTGTAACATATTGAGTTAAGGAAAAAGGAGCACTTAAAATTACAATGTTAGCTATAAATTGACTACCTTTGCATAAATTTTTTCAAAGCAATTATAATTAAAAACAAAATAGAAAATGGAATACAATTTCAGGGAAATAGAACAACGTTGGCAAGAGTTTTGGAGAGATAATGATACATATCGTATTAAGGAAGATGCTTCAAAACCCAAATTCTACGTTCTTGACATGTTCCCCTACCCTTCCGGAGCAGGTCTTCATGTGGGACATCCGCTCGGATACATCGCATCAGATATTTATGCACGTTACAAACGTCTTAAAGGATTTAACGTATTACACCCTATGGGTTACGACGCATACGGACTACCTGCCGAGCAATATGCAATTCAAACAGGACAACACCCGGCTATCACCACACAAAAAAATATAGAACGTTATCGCAGTCAATTAGACAAAATAGGTTTCTGTTTTGATTGGAACAGAGAGGTTCGCACTTGCGATCCGGGATACTATCGCTGGACACAATGGGCATTTGAACAGATGTTCAACAGCTACTACGATAACGACCTCAACAAAGCAATGCCTATAACTGCATTAATTGATAAATTTGAGGCAAACGGCTCTGAAGGGATAAACGTTGCTTGTGGCGAGGAGATGACATTCACTGCCGAAGAGTGGAAGAAGATGGCGAAAGTTGAGCAAGAGAAGATACTACTCAACTATCGCATAGCATACCTTGGCGATACAATGGTAAACTGGTGCCCCAAACTCGGGACTGTTCTTGCTAACGACGAAGTAAGCGAAGGAGTTTCAATCCGCGGAGGATACCCTGTTGAGCAAAAAGTAATGCGTCAATGGTGTCTAAGAGTATCAGCATACGCACAACGTCTGTTAGACGGACTTGACAATATTGATTGGAGCGACTCTCTTAAAGAGACACAACGCAATTGGATTGGCAGAAGCGAAGGAGCCGAGATGCAATTTAAAGTTGCAGACTCTGATGTGGTATTTACAATATTCACTACACGCGCCGACACTATATTTGGAGTAACATTTATGGTATTAGCACCTGAAAGCGAATATGTAAATCAAGTTGTAACTCCTGAGCAAGCCGAAGCAGTAAAACAATACTTAGATAGCATAAAACACCGTACAGAGCGCGAGCGCATTGCCGACCGCAAAGTTACAGGAGTATTTACAGGAGCATATGCAATAAACCCATTAAACAACAAACAAATTCCTATATACATAAGCGATTATGTATTGGCAGGCTACGGAACAGGAGCAATTATGGCAGTACCTGCACACGATAGTCGCGACTATGCATTTGCTAAGACATTTGACCTCCCAATTATTCCTCTAATTGAGGGGTGTGATGTATCAGAGGAGAGTTTTGATGCTAAAGAGGGCAAAATGATGAATTCAGAGGGCAACGGACTAAACCTTAACGGACTTGAGGTAAAAGAAGCCATTGCTAAAACCAAAGAGTTTATAAAGGCAAACAATCTTGGAAAGGTAAAAGTAAACTATCGTCTACGTGATGCGATATTCAGCCGTCAAAGATATTGGGGAGAGCCATTCCCTGTATATTACAAAGATGGAATGCCACATATCTTACCAGACGAGAAATTACCCTTGCAACTTCCCGAAATTGACAAATATCTACCCACAGAGAGTGGCGAACCACCACTTGGACGTGCTAAAAATTGGGAAACTGCCGAGCACTATCCATTAGAGTTGTGTACAATGCCCGGATTTGCAGGTTCATCAGCATACTATCTAAGATATATGGACCCCCATAACCCCAATGCACTTGTATCAAAAGAGGCTAACGAGTATTGGCGTAATGTTGACCTATATGTTGGAGGAACAGAGCATGCAACAGGACACCTTATCTACAGCCGTTTCTGGAACAAATTCTTGTTTGACTTAGGCTATGTATGTGAGGACGAACCATTCAAGAAACTTGTAAATCAAGGAATGATACAAGGACGTTCAAACTTTGTATATCGTATAAAAGATACCAACACATTTGTATCGCTAAATCTCAAAGGCGAGTATGACACAACAGAGATTCACGTTGATGTAAACATCGTAAGCAACGACCGTTTGGATATTGAGGCATTCCGCAATTGGAGCCCTGAGTATAAAGATGCAGAATTTATTTTGGAGAATGGCGAGTACGTATGCGGTTGGGCAGTTGAGAAGATGTCAAAATCGATGTACAACGTAGTAAACCCCGACGATATAGTTGAGCGTTACGGAGCCGATACACTTCGTCTATATGAGATGTTCCTCGGACCTCTTGAACAAAGCAAACCATGGGATACCAACGGAATTGACGGAGTACACCGTTTCATAAAGAAACTCTGGAACCTATTCTACGATAAAGAGAGTTTGGCAGTAACAGACGAAGAGCCAACAGCTGAAGAGTTGAAAGCACTTCATAAACTGATAAACAAAGTAGGTTCAGACATTGAGCACTTCTCATTCAATACATCAGTAAGTGCATTTATGATATGTGTAAACGAACTGACATCGTTGAAATGCCGTAAAAAAGCGATACTTAAAGAGCTTGCCATATTGCTTGCACCCTTCACACCCCACTTAAGCGAAGAGTTATGGAGCCTTCTTGGATTTGAGCCTTCGGTATGCGATGCGCCATGGCCCGTATATAACGAAGAGTTCACTAAAGAGAGTACCATTAACTATGCAATATCTTTCAATGGTAAGATGCGTTTTAATATGGAGTTTGCCGCAGATGCAGCACGCGAAGATATTGAGAAAGCTGTACTTGCAGATGAGAGGTCGGCAAAATGGATTGATGGCAAAACACCTAAAAAGGTTATTGTCGTTCCCAACAAACTTGTAAACGTTGTAGTTTAAACTACACCTAATATCAAAAAAGGGAGTGTCTAACAAGTTTTTAGACACTCCCTTTTTGTTAGAAGTTGTATAACAAGAGGGGTTTCAAGGCTTGCGTAGCCCGAAAAAGCGGAGTTTACTCGGCATAAATGAGCATTTTGAGGGCAAGCATAACGCAGAAATCACCTTGTTAGACAGCTTCTTAAATTATATACTTCAATATACTAACCTATTGCTGCAACGCAAGCATCAATATCGGCAGTCTTAATAACAATATTTGCCACACCGCCTTGAGCAAAAGCATACATATACTCAATAGAGATGTTCTTTGAAGAGATATTCTCAACAATAGAAGCTAAAGCCCCGGGTTTATTAGAAACCTCAACACAAACAACATCACTCTCCTTTACTGCAAAGTGAGCCTCTTTAAGAATCTTTGACGCAAGAGCATTGTCCGATACTAAAAGGCGTAAAATACCAAAGTCGCTACTTTCTGCAAGACTGAAAGCCAACATATCCACACCATTTGCAGCCAACACTTTTGCTACCTCATTAATTCTTCCTGCACGGTTTTCAAGAAATACCGATAACTGTTTTACTATCATAACTCTATAATTTTAGATGTGGTTTAACATTATTCAAGAACACGTTTATCAATTACTCTCTTTGATTTACCAACACTACGCTCAAGTGTATTTGGCGAAACAATCTTAACATCAGCCGATATGCTCAAAACGCTTTGTAGGCGACGTGCAAGTTTATCACGCATCTCAATTGTTTTGTTAATCTCGTCAGAGTAGTACTCCTCTTTAAGTTCAACTTGTACCTCAAGGTTATCGCGGTTGTTCTCACGAGTAACAACAAGTAAGTATTGAGGTTCAAACTCGGGCAATTGAAGAATAACGCTCTCAATTTGCGATGGGAATACATTAATACCACGAATAATCAACATATCGTCGCTACGTCCCATAATACGGGTCATTCTAACGCTTGTACGACCACATTCGCATGGCTCATATATTAGAGAACATAGGTCTTTTGTCCTATAACGCAACAGAGGCATACCCTCTTTAGTAAGAGTTGTAAATACCAACTCGCCTTGCTCGCCTTCCGGTAACACTTCACAAGTTTCGGGATTTATGATTTCAGGGAAGAAGTGATCTTCAATAATATGCGAACCATTCTTACACTCACACTCATGCGACACTCCGGGACCCATAATCTCGCTCAAGCCATAAATATTATAGGCATTAATTTGCAACTTCTCTTCAAGACTCTTACGCATATTCTCAGTCCAAGGCTCACCACCAAAAATACCGATGCGAAGTTTAAGGTCTTCGGGAGTTATACCCTTTTTACGCATAACCTCTGCCATATGCAGAGCATACGAAGGAGTACAAGCCACGCCTGTAATTCCCAAATCTTTTATTAAAAGAATATGTTTATCGGTATTACCGCTTGAAGTAGGAACAACCGATGCACCCAAATGTTCAACCCCATAGTGCAAACCCAAACCGCCGGTAAACAATCCGTAGCCATAAGCAACCGAGATAGTATCTTCGCGCGATGCACCAAAAGCGCCCAAACAACGAGCAATAGACTCTGACCAAACGGCAAGGTCGCGACGAGTATAGCCTACAACCGTTGGATTACCTGTTGTACCCGACGAAGCGTGAACTCTGACAATAGCCGATTGAGGAACAGCATTCAATCCAAACGGATAGTTATCGCGAAGGTCTTGTTTTGTGGTAAAGGGCAATTTTTTAATATCATCAATAGTTTTAATATCGTCAGGCATGATATTCATAGCCTGCATCTTTTCGCGATAGAAAGGCACATTATGATAAACATTATCAACCAATTTTCTTAATCGCGCTCCTTGGAGTTGTCGCATCTCCTCTCGCGACATACACTCTTTGTTTTTATTCCAAATCATAATTTTAGTTTTTAGTTGTTGGTTTTTAGTTGTTAGACAAATCAAAAACCACAACTCTTTTTATTCTCTTTATCATATTTATTTCTAACAAACTAACAACTACCCCGAAGGGGTAACGCAGTTGAGAACTAACAACTCAAACAATAGGGTGATCCTTTTTAAAATTACGCATACGCTCCTCCAATATAGGATAGAGTTCTTCTCTCATTCGTGAGGTGCAGGCTCTCACTCCCTCCTCCTCGCTACCTGTAGTGGATAGTGAAATTGAACTCACTCCATAATAGAGCAACTCTTTTAAAAGTTCACCGCTCTTTATGCCGGGATAACCTATTGTAAAGAAAAAACCATCTCCCACCTCGCGAGTAACATCGCGGTCGTAAACAATGGTAAACCCGTTATCGGTAAAAATCTTTTTCATTCGTGCAGCCCTACGAGCATACTCTTCGGTTTCGGTAACAAAATCCAACTCGCCGTCGGTAGCCGCTTTAAGCATCGCGGCATAACCATATTGAGTTGAATGTGTAACACCCGAAGTTATCATATACATTATAGAGGCTGTAAATGTAGAGCCAAAGTGCCCTTTACCACCATATCTTGTTGCCAAACCATCAAAGCACGTATTCCAAAGGTTTGGCGATATACATGCCACCGCCATACGTTGTCCTGCGTAAGAGAATATCTTTGATGACGATAGCATTATTATATAGTTCTTGCAATAGCGCCCAACAGTAGGCACATAAGGCGGAGCAAAAGGTTTTCCAAGATATTGGCGGAAGTCCATACAGAAGTAAGCCAAATCTTCCAAAACAATTACCCCGTATTTATCGGCAAGCTCACCAATTATTTTAAGCTCGCTCTCCTCTAAACATATCCATGCGGGATTATTAGGGTTTGAGTAAATTATGGCGGCAACATCACCACGCTCAAAAAAGCTCTCAATCTTTGCTCTCAAAGCCTCTCCCCTATATGAATATATATCAAATTGCAGATAGTCAGCACCAATAATTTTAAGTTGCGAACGCTGTATTGGGAAGCCGGGATCAATAAACAAAACTTTATTCTTTTTAGGGTCTGCCTGAGTAACAGCAATAAACGAGCCATACGAAGCAGCAACCGAACCCACAGTTGGGATACAGCACTCAGCCGGAATATCTATATCAATAAATGCCTTAACAAAACGCGATGCCTCCTTTTTGAGCTCGGGGACCCCTGCAGCAGCAGGATATTGCGAAGCTACATCGCGGTCAAGAGCCACCTTCTCTGCCTCCCTGCCTATAACACACGAAGGCAAACCCGGAGAACCTTGATCCATACGGATAAAGGGAATACCTGTACGTCGCTCCAACTCACTTGACAAGAGCAACACCTCCCCAATCGTAGCACGTTGAAGGTCGGCAATAAGCAACTCATCGGCAACCTCGTTTACGAGCTCTTCTGAAAATATTCTATTGTTGTTCATTGTTTACATTATTTACTAATTAGACTAATTAGGCTAATTGGACTAATTACTAACAACTCTTCTTCTCGTACCCCAACATAACCGCTTTAAGGTTCTGCTCAACAACAACGTCACCTTTTGAAGCGAATATGCGTCGCACACTATCCAATATCTTATCAAGAGGCAAACCTATTGCATCAACAGCGCCGCCCAACAACACCATATTCTCTGAGCGAGCAATACCATTATCCGCAGCAATTTGAGCGGTATCAAACAACACAATATTCTTAACCTTTGCCAACTCCCTATCCAATAGCTCCTGCTCGGGATAGTTAGGTATATTTATAAAGGGTTTTGATGAAGTTATCACCCAACCATCAGGTGCAAGATATGGCATATAGCGCAAAGCCTCCATAGGTTCAAGCGATATTATGACATCAGCCTTACCCAAAGGAATTAGGTCAGAGTGTATAGGTTCTGACGATATTCTCAAATTTGATTGCACATCACCTCCGCGCTGACTCATACCATGAACTTCGGCCTGTTTCAAATGCAGACCTTCGTTAAGAGCAGCATCACCAATAATTGTGGCTATCGACAAAATTCCTTGTCCGCCAACACCCGAAAGAATTATATCTGTTTTCATTTTTTCTCTGCCTTTTGTTTTTTAAGTCTGCGATTTAGGGTTTGAATACACTCTCTGCAAGGGATTATCACCGACACACCCCTATACTCAATCTCCTCTCTTATAATATTTGCTATCTCGTCATGATTCTTAGGGATAGGCACTACACAGCGAACATGCTCCGGAGCAACGCCAATACCTTGACAAATAGCCTGCAATCGGTTAGTTCCTGCCGAATCTTGTCCTCCTGTCATGGCTGTAGTAAGATTATCAGAAATTATAACCGTAATAGAGGCATTAGCATTAACAGCATCTAACAATCCTGTCATACCAGAATGAGTAAACGTAGAGTCACCAATAACAGCAACTGCAGGGAAGAGACCTGCATCGGCAGCGCCCTTAGCCATTGTAATTGAAGCGCCCATATCAACACAGCTATCAATAGCCCTGAATGGAGGCAACGCTCCTAAAGTGTAGCAACCTATATCGCTAAACACCTTGCCTTGCGGATACTCGGCAATAACACTCTTAAGAATGGTATAAACATCGCGGTGTCCGCAACCTTGGCACAATGCAGGAGGACGGGCAACAACCGCCTCAGATTTATTGAATGTATCGTGAGGGACCAATCCCATTGCCACGCGAACATTATCGGGAGTAAGTTCACCTGTTCGTGGCAACTCTCCTGTAAGACGTCCTTTAATAATCAGTTGTTCGTTTGGCAACACACCACGAACTTGCTCCTCAACAAAAGGTTGCCCGTCTTCAGCAATTAAAATCTCTGAAGAGTTATCTGCCAACTCCTTCAAAAGAGCCGAAGGAATAGGGTATTGTGAAACCTTAAGGATATTCATCTCCTCAGCCTCAGCAATATTCTCCATAACATAGTTATAAGCTATACCACAAGCAACAATACCCTTAGCACCTTTTTTATTTATAATTAATCTATTGAATTTACTCTCATCAGAAGCAACATTATACTCCTCTTGTTGAGCTACCACTTGCGCATATCTGCGACGAGCATTAACAGGCAATAACACCCAATCAATGGGATTCTTGGGCATTGAAAGCGAGTTTTGCTCTGCAACTGCACCAACCTCAACCACAGCACGAGAGTGAGCCATACGGGTAACAACTCGCATCAAAACAGGAGTTGACATCTTCTCCGAATAGTCAAAAGCGTACGACATCATATCGTAAGCCTCTTGTTGCGATGATGGTTCAAAAATAGGGACCAAGGCAAACTTACCATAAAAACGGCTATCCTGTTCGTTTTGCGAAGAGTGCATTGAGGGGTCATCGGCAACCAAAACCACCACACCACCATTAACACCTGTTACCGCCGAATTCACAAAAGCATCAGCTGCAACATTTAAGCCAACGTGTTTCATGCACACCATTGCTCGCTTACCCGCATACGACATACCCAAGGCAGCCTCCATAGCTGTTTTTTCGTTAGTACACCATTTTGAATGTATGCCACGCTCCTTAGCAAGCGGATATGCTTGAATAAATTCTGTTATCTCAGTAGAGGGAGTGCCGGGATAGGCATATACACCGGACAATCCTGCATTAATGGCACCAAGAGCAACAGCCTGGTCGCCAAGTAACATCATTTTTTTTGTATCTAAACTCATCTCAATATAAAATCATCGGCATCGTTAAGAGCCGGGAACTTATTTCTAAAACTATTAATCAATTCAATATCAATTGTTGCCGAAACAACATCTTCAACACCCTCTTTACACTCGACAACGGGCTGTCCGTAAGGATCAATAAGCATAGTATCGCCAGAGTAGTCGCCCCACTCATCACTGCCACCCCTATTTACAGCAGCAACATAGCACAAGTTTTCAATGGCACGAGCCTTTGCCAAAGTACACCAAGGATAACGGCGAACTCGTGGCCAATTGGCTACACAAATAATCATATCGTAATCACCGCGATTACGACTGAATGTAGGGAAACGCAAATCGTAGCAGATAAGGAGTAGTATTTTCACTCCCCTAAACTCCACTACTTTGCGTTCAGAACCGGGAGTATAAACCTTATCCTCGCCACTGAACGAAAAGAGATGATGCTTATCATAGACCTCAAACACTCCATCAGGTTTGCAGAAGTACATGCGATTATAATATTTCCCACCATCTTCAACTGCCACACTACCTACAATAGCCGCATCAGTACGTTTAGCCATCTGCATCATCCATTCAAAGGCAACGCCACCAACAGGCTCGGTTATCTCGGTAGGTTTCATACAGAAACCTGTTGTAAACATCTCTGGTAGAATATATATGTCGCTCTTCTCAGCACCAAGAATAAGTTGTTCGGCACGAGCCAAGTTCTCTTTTGGGTTGCACCACTTAATATCGGTTTGTAATAGCGTTACTTTCATAAATTAAACTAAAAAACTATATTTTGCTAAGATAATATATTTTTCCGAGTTATTAATTATCATTTTTTAGTTTTGATAATATTTTAGTTGTCAGTTTTCGGCTAACGCCGTCCTACGGATAGTTAACAAAGAGATAATGGTTAGCCTAACAAATTCTTCTCCCTAATTATCATAGTTATCCTTTTAGAGTTATTGGGCTAATTTGTCTAATAAGTTTTTAATACAAAAAAAGGAGAGAACCAAAGTCCTCTCCTTTATCAGGGATTTTTAGTTTTAATTAATTGCTAACAACTACCCCAAAGGGGCAACGAAGTTGACAACTAACAACTAAAAACTTTTATTTAACCAAAACTTTAGTTACTTGGTTGCCTGTTACTACCATGTAAAGACCTGCATTTACGTTAAGTTGCTCAGCACCGTTTGCATAAACTTCTTTAACAACTTGACCTGCTGTATTTACAACTTTAACATCACCTTCGTAACCGTTTATGTAGATTACACCGTTAGAAGCATAAATTTGAACTGCGTCAGCATCATTATCAGCAATTCCTAATTCAGGATCTTCCATGAACCAAGCAACAAGTGTTATGTCCTCTGTTAGAGTGAATGTGTAAGAAAGCTCTGTGCCATATATTATTCTGCCTGACTCATCAAACCAGCCTTCTAATATATAACCCTCAGCAGGAGTTGCAACTACTGTTACTGAAGCGTTCTCTTCAATTGTTGCTGTTGTTCCCTCTGCACCTTCGATTGCAACTGTACCCCAATCTGATGTAGGAGCAGCATTTACTGTTACTGAGTATGTAGTAGGAGCAACTGGAGCATCTTCGAACCAAGCCTCAAGATAAACAGCACCTGTTACAGTGAATGTATAAGAAGTTTCAAATGACACATCTGTACCAAGAGCATTTGCCCAGCTCATGAATTGGTAACCCTCAGCAGGAGTTGCAACGATTGTTATCTCTGTTCCTTCCTCAATTTGAGCAGTTGTTCCTTCGTAACCTACTATCTCAACTGTTCCCATTGCATCTTGACCAGAAGCTGTTGCTACTGTTACTGAGTATGTAGTAGGAGCGATAACTATCTCTCTGAAGTTAGCTTGGATAAGAGCAGCCTCAGCACCTGAATAAGTATATGTTGTCTCTGTTCCTACCTCAACACCGTCAATAGTCCAGTTTACAAACTCGTAAGCTGTTCCTTTAACCAATGCTTGAGCAGTTACATCACCTTCACAAATTACCCATGGTTTTTGTCCACCACCAGAAGTACCTGTACCAGTGCCTGTGCCTGTTCCTGTGCCTGTTCCTGTGCCTGTTCCTGTGCCTGTTCCTGTGCCACCTTCCGAAGGTGATGTAATAATTACATAACCCATTGAAATATCGTTAGATTGGAATTGAACTTTACGATCTTGAGGAACATTCTTAACTACGATGCTTGTTGTTGCAAGTGCATTTGCTCCAGAGAATTTGGGGAACGCAGCTGATGTCATTGTACAGTATAATGTAGTGTCTTTATCTACAGTGAATACAAATTTACCATCTGACTCAGTGTAACCCAAGAACTCTTCGCCGTTAGCATTGTACCAAGTGTAGTTAGTTACTTGTGCCTCTTCTGCAACACCTACTATGTTGTTTTGAGAAGATAGGTCAAGTTCCTCTCCCTCGTTAATCTCAGTTGCAATTATCATTGCTTTTTGAGGAGCATAGTTAAATGCTTTTGCAGTTGAAATTGCAGGCATTGTTGCAAATGTAAATGCATTGTTCAATACATTGACACGGCTATTTGTCAACATTGCATCTGCTGTAACAAGTTCTGTTAATTGGTTATTGTTAGCAAAGATGTATGATCCTGAAAGCATCTTAGATACATCTAATGTTGTCAATTGGTTATCGTTTACATACAAGTTTTTAAGTTTTGCGTTAGCACTTATATCTAATGTTGTTAAACCAGTTGCATTTGCACGTAATGTATTAAGCTCTGTATTTGCTGTAACATCAATGCTACCCAATCCTGTATTGTTATTTACATTAACTGATGTCAATGCTGTACATGTTGAAAGGTCTAATGATGTTAATGCACAATCATTTAATGTTAATGATGTAATTACATTTGTTGTTGGCATTGTAATTGTAGCAAGAGCAGGGTTACTATATGCTGTCAATTTTTGCAATGCTGAATTATTGCTCAAATCAAGAGTTGTTAGCTCGTTTGTACAAGCCTCAAGAGTAACAAGAGCTGTTGCATTTGTTAGATCTAATGCTGTTACTTTTGAACCATAGCTTACACTATAGCTACAATCAAAGTATGTGATACCTTCACCGTAAATCTTAACAATACCCTCACCCACAGGTGTTCCATTGATTGTTGTTGATTGCCAAGGAATCCATGATGGATCAGGATCTGACACTGCGATAGACTCTGTCTCAACAAGTTCTCCATTACCCCAATCGATGAATAGTGTTGTTGCCTCTGCTACCTCAAATGTAAATTGACGTTCTACATCAGGTGTTGTTGTTACTACAATTGCAGGTTTAAGATCTTTAATTACAATGTTTGTAGTTGCAAATGCATTTGCTCCAGAGAATTTGGGGAACGCTGCTGACGTCATTGAACAATATAATGTAGTATCTTTATCTACAGTGAATACAAATTTACCATCTGTCTCTGTGTAACCCAAGAACTCTTCGCCTTTAGCATTGTACCAAGTATAATTAGTTACTTGAGCCTCTTCTGCGATACCAACTATGTTGTTTTGAGAAGATAGGTCTATCTCTTGTCCCTCAAATACTTTTGTTGCAATTGTCATTGCTGTTTGAGGAGCATAGTTGTATGCATTAATTCCTGAAATTGCAGGAAGAGTAGCCAATGTAAAGGCGTTACGTAAGATGTTTACACGTGTTTTGCTTGACAACATCTCAGAAGCTGTTATAAGTTCTGTTAGTTTGTTATCATTAGCAAAGATATATGAACCTGCAACCATCTTAGATACATCTAATGTTGTCAATTGGTTCTCATTTACATATAGGTTTTTAAGAGCTGTATTAGCACTTATATCCAATGTAGTTAATCCTGTATTGTTAGCACGCAATGTTGTAAGAGCTGTATTTGCTGTAACATCAATGCTACCCAATCCTGTATTGTTGTTTACATTAATTGATGTCAATGCTGTACATGCCGACAAATCAATTGATGTCAATGCACAATCATTCAATGTTAATGATGTGATTACATTTGTAGTTGGCAATGTAAGAGTTGCAAACTCAGGATTGCTTGTTACAGTAAGAGATTTAAGAGTTGAGTTATTGCTCAAATCTAATGCAGTAATACTATTTGTTGCACAAATGAATGACTCGATATTTGCTTTTGAGATATCAACTGATGTTACTTTTGCTCCGTAGTTTTGGTTGTACGAACAATCAAATTTATATAGATTAGCTACATAAATCTTAACTGTTCCTTCTCCAACAGGAGTTCCTGTAATTGTTGTTTCCCATGGTGATGTAGTTCCCCAATAGCTTAATATCTCATAACCTACAAGTTCGCCATTACCCCAGTCAACTTTGATATATTTTGAATCCTCATCGTTAGCAGCTACTACAAATTGCCACTCTTGATCAACTTTGTCTAATGTCAAAGATATCTCTGAAAGCTCAATCTCTACAAAGTTCGCAGTTAATGCAGTTTCTGCTGTAATTGCAGTTGTATATGGGTTCTCTGTTGAGATAGTATCAGTACCTACTGTCCAGCAAGTGAATTTATATCCGGGAGTTGCTGTTGCTGTGAATGTTACCTCTGTTCCCTCTTCAACCTCTTCAGTAGCACTAACTGTTGCTGTTCCCATTGTTGCATCTGCAGATACTGCAGATACTGCGTATGTTGGAAGCGGAGCAGTGTACTCAACCTCAGTTATGCGAATTGCAGAAGTGAATGTTCCATTACAGAATGGTTGATCTGCCGCATCCCAAGTTCCTCCTGTTTTTGCTACTATTGCAACGTATGAATCTCCTTTTGAATTATCATAACCACGATAACCCCACAAATATGTCATACCAAAGAATTGTTCGTTTGTTCCTTGAGACACATTAGAGTTCATGTTTGCATATATCTTGCGAACTTCAAACTCGCTTGTTTGTCCTGCTGTAGCTTCAAGACCTGTCATTGACTCTCCTGTTAACCAATCTTTACCACCAATTACAGGGTATGCCATATATTTACTATCTACTACGCTTTGGAATACATATTTTCCGTTTTGCTCAGATGCTGTAAAATATGCCGACTCAGGTATTTCTTGTCCTGTGTATGCTGCTAATGACAATTGTCCTGAAGTTGCATCGTTGTAAATGTAGTACATATCAGATGTTGAAACTGCAGCTACCATTACATATGTTTTACCTGCCTCAGGCATTTTAATATCTTCTGTTGCCAAGTATGTATCAATTGCTGCTTGTAGTGGTGCAAGTGATGCAATTGTAGTATTTGCCTCTGCAGCATCTAAAGCCTCTTTGAATGTTGCTTTTGCAGTTGCAGAAGGATAACCTACACCATCTTCTACAATAAGAGCTTTTGCACTCTCAATCAACGCCATTGTTGCAGGCCAGCTTGTAATAGCTTGGAAGTTTGCTACAACCTCAACGTCTGCATCTGCTGTAAATACATAGGGATTTTCTACAGAAACCTCTACATCTGCCACTGTCCAATTAACAAATTCGTAACCCTCTTTTGCAGTTGCAGTAAGAGTAATCTCATCATTCTCTCCTACTTGTTTTGTAGCGCTACCCATTTCTGCATCATTAACAGAAACTGTAACATTAAATGAAGGAGCAACTACTGCTTGAACAACTATTGCAAAATCGTAAGTTTTTCCGTTACGAGTTACACAATTACCTTTTTGGAATAGTGAGTTTTGCCATTGTGTCTCATTATTTCCATCGGGTTCAGAATAACATACACGCATACGGTATGTTCCGGGTTGTATTCCCTCAGGAACTGCAAATGTACGAGTATAACCTGCTTCAGAAATAAATGATTGAGAAACTCCACCATCGTTTCCTATTGTATTGCTACTCTTTCCGTAGTTCTCTCCTTCTTCATAGAAGTAGTAGTTATTATTCCAGTCAATAAATGCTGCTTGTTGTGTCCATTGTAACTCAGAACCTTTTGCAGTACCATCTAACGACATTGTAGCAGTCCATGCTTTAAATGTTACATCAAATGATGTTGTTCCCTCATTGATTACGATAGGAGTTGCTGTTTTATCAATTAGAGCGCCTGCTGTTATGGGAGTTCCTATTGATGTGGGATCAATACGGGGTAACTCTTCCTCTGTTGTTGCAGAGAATACTGTTGTTGTAACATCTCCTGCTACAGCAGTAACCTCTTTCAAATATCTGTTTGATTGATTAACTCCGTTTGTGTAGAAATATGACATTTCAGGATAAGATGTAAGAGCTGCAAAATTTGCTGTATATGTTTTGCTTCCTTCTGTTGCATCTGTATATGTCAAATCTGTACCCACTACTGTTCCCTCAAGAGACCAGTTTACAAAGTCGTATCCTGGATTTGGAGTTGCAGTAAGAGTTATATTACCTGACGCTGTTCCTGCACCTGTAATTGTACCACCATCTGCAGGTACGATATCTACTGAAATTGTACGCTCAGGAATTGCTTGAGTTACTTCCAAAGTCATATCAACGATTGCTCCTCCGTTTGTTGCGATACCTGAATCACCACAAGGGTCAATGCTGTTCCAATCGACTTTGAAGCGAAGGCGATATGTTCCTGCTTCCAAATCTGAAGGCAATGTCCATGAAGGCATATTTGCTTGTGTTACACCACAGTTGTTTGTAACAGCCTCGCCTTTACTGTTAACTCCACTTGAAGCACCTGTAGATGAATAGAAGTTGTAACTTGCCAACTCGTTGGTGGTGTTGTCAAATGTTTGGTCGTTGTTGTAGTCAACGAAAACATAAGCATGCATCCATGAACCTTTCCAATCAAGGGCTTTGAATGAAATTGTTGCTCCGGGTGATGTGGTAAGAGTTACCGAAGTTTTGTCTTGGTAAATCGCACGTCCCGTACTTGGCTGAATACTTGCAACTTCTGCATCATTTACGCCATCAGTAAGAGTAAACGATTGTAATCGTCTCTCTCCATGTGAACTGTAAGAAGACACAGTACAGTAATCAGCAAAAGCATTTTGTGCTGGGATTAATGCCATTATAGCAAATAATAACCCCAAAAAGTAACTTTTCTTCATACTTTTTTTGAATTTAGTTAATAAAAATGTTAATTAATATAATTATAATATACTATCTATCAATATCTTACAATAAGACAACTATCGTTTAGAGTGTATAAACGACAATTTACCAACTGCAAACTTAATTTATTATTTTCAAATTTTATGTTTTTTACCCAAGAAAATTAGCTTTTTATATGATTTTTAACAGTATTGGCTTTAGCTATCAGTTGTTAGTTTTCGGCTATTAGGCTAATTGATAAATTAATTTTTTTTCGCAAAAAAAATAGCGGAAGATTGCTCTTCCGCTATTTCAAATATTAGGTTTAGTATTTTTATTCTTCTTCTGTCTCTGCGACAATCTTTTCAAAGTCTTCACGTGAACCTACTATCAATTTGTTGAATTGACGTTGTCCTGTTCCGGCAGGTATCAAGTGACCGCAAATTACGTTCTCTTTCATACCCTCCAACTTGTCAACTTTACCATTGATTGCTGCCTCGTTCAATACTTTTGTTGTCTCTTGGAACGATGCTGCCGACATAAAGCTGCTTGTTTGTAGTGCTGCACGTGTAATTCCTTGCAAGTTTTGTTCTGATGTTGCAGGTACTGCATCACGTACTTCAACAGGTTTAAGGTCGCGACGTATCAACAATGAGTTCTCCTCGCGAAGTTTACGTGCGGTTACTATCTGACCGGGACGTAAGTTTTGTGAGTCGCCTGCATCTGTAACAACTTTTTTACCCCAGATACGATCATTCTCCTCCATAAACTCAAGTTTGTCAACTATTTGTTGCTCAAGGAAGCGAGTATCACCCGGATCAACAATTGTTACTTTACGCATCATCTGACGAACGATTACCTCAAAGTGTTTATCGTTAATTTTCACACCTTGTAAGCGATATACGTCCTGTACCTCGTTTACGATATACTCTTGTACTGCTGTGGGTCCTTTAATTGCCAAGATGTCGGCTGGTGTTATTGAACCGTCTGACAATGGAGTTCCCGCACGTACATAGTCATTCTCTTGTACAAGGATTTGTTTTGACAATGATACAAGATATTTCTTCTCTTCACCTGTTTTTGAGGTGATGATAATCTCGCGGTTACCACGTTTGATTTTGCCCAATTTAACCTCTCCGTCAATCTCCGCTACTACTGCAGGATTAGATGGGTTACGAGCCTCAAACAACTCGGTTACTCGAGGAAGACCTCCGGTGATATCACCTGCTTTACCTACGGCACGTGGTATCTTAACCAAAATGTCTCCAGCTTTAATATCTTGTCCCTCTTCAACCATTATGTGTGCACCTAATGGCAATGAGTAGCTACGCTCAGTTGTTCCGTCGGCACCTACAATTAATGCTGATGGTATGCGAGTGTGGTCTTTTGACTCAGTGATTATCTTCTCACTAAATCCTGTTTGCTCATCGCTCTCAAGTTTGTAGTTAACTCCCTCTATTACATTCTCAAATTTGAGTTTACCTGTCGCCTCACTTATGATTACTGCATTGAAGGGGTCCCACTCACAGATTACATCGCCTTTCTTAACGGTTGCTCCATCGTTAAAATACAATTTTGAACCGTAAGGTATGTTGGTTGAAGTCAAGACTATCTTAGTGTGAGGATCTACTATACGCATCTCTGCCAAACGTCCTACTACCACCATTATGTCTTTTCCTGCTTCATCTTTTGCATTAACTGTACGCAACTCATCTATTTCAAGGATACCATCATAACGAGACATTACGTTTGATACAGTCTCAATGTTTGACGCAATACCTCCGACGTGGAATGTACGAAGTGTCAACTGTGTACCCGGCTCACCAATTGATTGTGCTGCAATGATACCAACTGCCTCTCCTTTTTGTACCAACTTACCTGTTGCGAGGTTACGTCCGTAACATTTTGCACAAACTCCTTTTTTAGATTCACATGTTAATACTGAACGTATCTCAACGCGCTCAATTGGTGAATCCTCAATGCGTTGTGCTATCTCTTCGGTTATCTCTTGTCCTGCTTCTACTATTATCTCGCCTGTTATTGGGTGTTGTACATCGTGTACCGATACACGACCCAAAATGCGCTCATATAGTGTTGCTACAGTCTCTTTGTTATTTTTCAATTCGGTGCATACCAATCCGCGAAGTGTTCCACAGTCGTCTTCGTGAATTATCACATCGTGTGCAACGTCAACAAGACGACGAGTCAAGTATCCTGCATCGGCTGTCTTCAACGCAGTATCCGCCAAACCTTTACGAGCTCCGTGTGTTGAGATAAAATACTCCAACACTGACAATCCCTCTTTAAAGTTCGCAAGAATTGGGTTTTCAATAATTTGTCCACCCTCTGCTCCTGATTTTTGGGGTTTCGCCATCAAACCACGCATACCTGACAACTGACAAATCTGCTCTTTAGAACCACGGGCTCCTGAGTCAAGCATCATAAATACTGAGTTAAATCCTTGCTTGTCGTTTGTTAATTGTTTCAACAAGATTGCTGACAACTCGGTATTTACCCTTGTCCAAGCGTCAATGATACGGTTGTAACGCTCGTTATATGTGGTGAATCCCATATTGTAGTCGGCTACGATTTGCTCTACTTTTTCGTAACCCTCTTGAATCATCTTCTCTTTCTCCTCAGGTATTATCACATCGGCAAGGTTGAATGACAATCCTCCCTTGAACGCCATGCGATAACCAAGGTTCTTGATATCATCAAGGAATTGTGCTGCGCGAACCATTCCGCACACTTTAATTACACGGCTGATTATATCGCGAAGTGATTTCTTCTTGAAAATCTCATTTATGTATCCTACTTCTTCGGGAACATATTGGTTTACAAGTACACGTCCAACTGATGTCTCGCGCATTACCTCTACAATATTTCCGTTCTCATCAAGGTCTTTTACCAATACCTTAACGTGTGCGTGAAGTGTTACTTTGCCTTCGTTGTATGCAATTTCTGCCTCCTCCGGTCCGTAGAATGTCAAGCCCTCTCCTTTGTCGCCTTTACGCATTTTGGTAATGTAGTACAATCCCAATACCATATCTTGTGATGGCACTGTAATAGGCGCTCCGTTTGCAGGGTTCAAAATGTTGTGTGAACCTAACATAAGGATTTGTGCCTCCAAAATTGCTTCGTTACCCAATGGTAGGTGAACCGCCATTTGGTCACCGTCAAAGTCGGCGTTGAACGCTGTACATGCCAATGGGTGCAACTGTATTGCTTTACCCTCAATCATGCGAGGTTGGAATGCCTGGATACCCAAACGGTGAAGTGTTGGGGCACGGTTTAGGAGCACGGGGTGTCCTTTCATCACGTGCTCAAGGATGTCCCATACAACGGGCTCTTTGCGGTCGATAATCTTTTTGGCAGATTTAACCGTTTTTACAATTCCGCGCTCAATAAGTTTGCGGATTACAAATGGTTTGTACAACTCTGCCGCCATATCTTTTGGAAGACCGCATTCGTGCATCTTCAACTCAGGACCTACAACAATTACTGAACGTGCTGAGTAATCGACACGTTTTCCGAGTAGGTTCTGACGGAAACGTCCTTGTTTTCCTTTCAAACTGTCTGACAAAGATTTCAAAGGACGGTTTGCCTCTGTTTTGAATGCACTTGCTTTGCGAGAGTTATCAAGCAATGAATCGACTGCCTCTTGCAACATACGTTTTTCGTTACGCAAGATTACATCGGGTGCTTTTATCTCTATTAATCGTTTCAAACGATTGTTACGTATAATTACGCGACGATATAGGTCGTTAAGGTCTGATGTTGCAAAGCGACCTCCATCTAATGGTACCAATGGACGCAATTCTGGTGGTATTACAGGAATTACGTTCAATATCATCCACTCGGGTTTGTTTATCTCGCGAGATGAACGGAACGACTCAACTACTTGCAAACGTTTTAATGCTTCTGTTTTACGTTGTTGTGAGCCATCAGTGCTTGCACGGTGACGCAACTCGTATGATAGAGAGTCCAAGTCTAAACGTACCAATAAATCATATACGGCCTCTGCTCCCATCTTAGCTATGAACTTGTCAGGGTCAGTGTCGTCAAGATATTGGTTATCTTGTGGTAATGTCTCCAATACTGCAAGATACTCCTCTTCTGATAGTAAATCGTATGTTGCCAATACATCAGATTTCACACCAGGTTGTATAACCACATATTTTTCATAGTAAATAATGGCGTCCAACTTTTTAGTGGGTAAACCTAATAGGTAACCTATTTTATTGGGCAACGAACGGAAATACCAAATGTGTGCTACAGGCACTACCAATTGTATGTGTCCTGTACGCTCACGACGTACTTTTTTCTCGGTAACCTCTACACCACAATGGTCGCAGACTATACCGCGATAGCGAATACGTTTGTACTTTCCGCAAAAACATTCGTAATCCTTTACGGGACCGAATATTCTTTCACAGAACAATCCGTCGCGCTCAGGCTTGTATGTGCGGTAGTTAATTGTTTCGGGCTTTAAAACCTCACCACGAGAGTTTATTCTTATCTCCTCGGGTGATGCTAATCCGATTGTAATTTTCGAGAAATTACTTTTTACCTTGCTATCTTTTTTATATGCCATATTTTTGTTTATATACAGATTTGGTAATTAATTGGCGAGAGTGCGGCGTGCTTCGCAACACTCCTGCCAGATAAATTATTCGGGCGGTTAGTCTAATTTTATGCTTAGTCCTAATCCTCTCAACTCGTGAAGCAATACGTTAAGCGATTCTGGTATGCCCGGTGTAGGCATCTTCTCGCCTTTTACAATTGCCTCGTAAGCTTTTGAACGTCCAACTACATCGTCACTCTTTATTGTAAGTATCTCTTGTAGTATGTGTGACGCTCCAAATGCTTCAAGTGCCCAAACCTCCATCTCTCCGAAACGTTGACCTCCGAATTGAGCTTTACCTCCAAGAGGTTGTTGTGTAATTAAAGAGTAGGGGCCTATTGAACGTGCGTGCATCTTATCTTCAACCATGTGTCCAAGTTTCAACATGTAGATTACTCCTACGGTTGCTGGTTGGTCAAAACGCTCGCCTGTATGTCCGTCGTATAGGTAAGTCTTTCCGTAACGGGGTACTCCTGCTTTATCAGTCCACTCGTTAAGATCATCAAGACTTGCTCCATCAAAGATAGGTGTTGCAAACTTCTCACCCAACTCACGGCCTGCCCAACCTAATACGGTTTCAAATATCTGACCCAAGTTCATACGTGAAGGCACACCAAGGGGATTTAACACTATATCAACAGGTGTTCCGTCTTCCAAGAAAGGCATATCTTCTTGACGTACTACGCGTGATACAATACCTTTGTTACCGTGGCGTCCTGCCATCTTATCACCGACACCGATTTTACGTTTCTTAGCGATATATACTTTTGCCATCTTCATTATTCCTGATGGTAACTCATCGCCAATTGACATATCTGCTTTCTTACGACGCAACTCTGCATCTATCTCTTTTGATTTCTTTAGATAGTTGATGATTGTTGCACGTATCATATCGTTCTTCTCGTTGTCAGTAGTCCACTTACTTACTTGAACTAATGAGTAATCTAACTCTGCCAAGGCTTTTTGTGAGAATTTTGCACCTTTTGGTATTATCTCTATTCCCAAGAAATCTTTTACTCCTTGTGATGTTTTGCCTTTAGTCAAAGTATTCAACTTGTCAATTAGAATTGTTTTCAACTCTGCTTGACGTGCTGCATACTCCTCCTCTAATGGAGCCAACTCATTCTCAAGTTTTTTACCTTTTTTCTTCTCTGCTTTAGAGAATAGGTTTGTTCCTATTACCACACCTTTCAAAGATGGTGATGCTTTCAACGATGCATCTTTAACATCGCCTGCTTTATCTCCGAAAATGGCACGCAACAATTTTTCTTCTGGCGAAGGATCTGACTCTCCCTTAGGAGTAATCTTACCAATCATGATATCGCCTGGTGCAACATGTGCTCCAATACGGATTATACCGCGCTCATCAAGATCTTTTGTTGCCTCTTCGCTTACGTTAGGAATATCTGAAGTCAACTCCTCCATTCCACGTTTTGTTTCGCGAACTTCAAGTGTATATTCGTCAACGTGTACCGAAGTTAATATATCTTCACGTACGATACGCTCGTTAAGCACGATAGCGTCCTCGTAGTTGTAACCTTTCCAAGGCATGAATGCCACTTTCAAGTTACGTCCTAATGCCAACTCGCCATTTTCAGTTGAGTATCCCTCTGTAAGGATATCTCCTTCTGAAACTCTTTGTCCTTTTTTACAGATAGGACGAAGGTCAATTGTTGTGCTTTGGTTGGTTTTACGGAATTTAGGTATGTTGTACTCCTTAACTGAGGGTTCAAAACTTACGAACTCCTCTTCAGGTGTACGATCGTAATTGATGCGGATTGTTGTTGCATCAACATACTCTATAACACCACTACCCTCTGCTGTAATTTGTGTACGAGAGTCGCGTATTAGTTGTCCCTCCAATCCTGTTCCCACGATAGGAGCTTCGCTACGAAGCAATGGTACTGCCTGGCGCATCATGTTAGATCCCATCAACGCACGGTTAGCGTCATCGTGCTCAAGGAAAGGAATCAATGATGCAGCAATAGAAGCGATTTGTGTGGGCGATACGTCCATCAAAGCAACTTCTCCGGGAGCAACCACAGGGAAATCTGCATTCAAACGTGATTTAACACGTGTACGAATAAATGTTCCATCATCGTTCAAAGGAGCATTTCCTTGTGCTATTATTTGGTTCTCCTCTACCTCAGCTGTAAGGTATGTAATTCCATTGGGCGATAAATCAACTTTTCCGTTTGAAACCTTACGATATGGAGTCTCAATGAATCCTAAATCGTTAATCTTTGCATATACACAAAGTGATGATATCAAACCGATGTTAGGACCCTCAGGTGTCTCAATAGGACATAGACGTCCATAGTGAGTATAGTGTACGTCACGCACCTCAAATCCTGCACGTTCACGAGAAAGTCCACCGGGACCTAACGCCGACATACGACGTTTGTGAGTTATCTCTGCCAATGGGTTTGTTTGATCCATGAACTGAGACAATGCATTGGTTCCGAAGAATGTATTTATCACCGATGATATTGTTTTGGCATTTATCAACTCAACGGGTGTAAATACCTCGTTATCACGAACATTCATACGGTCGCGAATTGTGCGAGCCATACGAGCCAATCCAATACCGAATTGATTATATAATTGTTCACCTACTGTACGTACACGACGATTGCTCAAGTGGTCAATATCGTCAACATCAGCATGTGAATTAATTAGTTCAATAAGATATTTTATAATCTCAACTATATCCTCTTTTGTCAAGACTTTAATATCAGGAGATGTTGATAAATTCAACTTCTTGTTTAGACGGTAACGTCCAACCTCTCCCAAATCGTAACGTTTGTCAGAGAAGAACAAGTTATTTATTACCTCACGTGCACTTGCATCGTCAACAGGATCAGCACTGCGCAATAGACGGTATATGTGTGTAACTGCCTCTTTCTCCGAGTTACTTGAGTCTTTTTTAAGAGTGTTATAGATTATTGCATAATCTGAAGTTGTTTGATCGTCTTTATGCAATAGGATTGAGGGTGTTCCTGATTCTAAAATCATGTCAATGTGAGACTCCTCAAGGATTGTCTCACGCTCAACCACAAATTGATAACGCTCAATTGAAACAACTTCACCGGTATCCTCATCAACATAGTCCTCATAACTTGTTTTAAGGATCGCCGCTGCTAAACGACGTCCGACTGCTTTCTTAAGATTAGTTTTTGTAACTTTAATCTCTTCAGCTAATCCGAAGATGTCCAAAATATCTTTGTCGCTGTCAAAACCGATAGCACGAAGAAGTGTTGTTACGGGTAACTTCTTCTTACGATCGATATAAGCGTACATTACATTGTTAATGTCTGTTGCGAACTCAATCCAAGAACCTTTGAACGGAATGATTCTCGCAGAGTATAATTTTTTTCCGTTGGTGTGTAAACTTTGTCCAAAGAATACACCGGGAGAACGGTGCAATTGTGATACTACTACACGCTCTGCACCATTTATGATGAAGGTTCCCTTCTCCGTCATATAGGGGATAGGACCTAAATATACGTCTTGTATCTTTGTTTCAAACTCTTCGTGTTCCGGATCGGTACAATAAAGTTTGAGCTTTGCCTTTAAAGGTACACTATAAGTTAAACCTCTTTCGAGACATTCGTCAATTGTATATCGGGGTGGATCAATGTAATAATCTAAAAACTCCAATATAAAGTTGTTGCGAGTATCTGTAATAGGGAAATTCTCTGCAAACACTTTGTACAATCCCTCGTTTTTACGTTTTTCTGGGGGAGTGTCTAATTGGAGAAAATCTTGGAAAGATTTTAATTGTACTTCCAAAAAATCGGGATAAGATAGAGGATTTTTAATGGAAGCAAAATTTATTCGCTGTTTTTCGTTAGAAGCCATTGTACGCAATTAATTAATTGAATTTGCGAAGTGTCTAAACTTTTTTTTTGAAAATTCCTCATTCAGAGGGCATTTCACATCTCTTATGTGCTGAAAATCAGAGACTTTAAATCACTTCTTAATTTAATGCACAAAAAGGTAAAGAGTCCTCTCCTGAGGAGGTCTCTTTACCATAAGCCTGAAAACAGGAAGTATTATTTAAGTTCAACTTCTGCTCCTGCCTCTTCAAGTTGTTTTTTCAAACCTTCTGCGTCTGCTTTAGCAAGACCTTCTTTGATTACGCTGGGAGCGCCATCAACCATCTCTTTAGCCTCTTTCAAGCCAAGACCTGTAAGTTCTTTAACTGCTTTAACAACTGCAAGTTTGTTTGCTCCAGCTGCTTTAAGTACTACGTCGAATGAAGATTTCTCTTCAGCTGCCTCAGCTGCTGCTGCAGGTCCGGCTGCTACTGCTACTGCTGCTGCAGCAGGCTCAATTCCGTACTCGTCTTTCAAAATTTGTTTAAGCTCACTTACCTCTTTAACGGTCAAGTTTACTAATTGTTCTGCAAAAGCTTTAATGTCTGCCATTTTAGTTATAATTTAATAATGTTTTACAATTTAATTTTTGATTATTTTTTCTCAAGAGTATCCAATACTCCGTGTATGGTGTTTGCACCTGATTCAAGCGCTGAAATAACTCCTTGTACAGGACCTTCCAACATTGCGATAACGTCTGCGATAAGTTCGTTTTTGCTCTTAACTGCAATAAGTGCCTCAAGTTGTGTCTCATCGTAGAATGATTCCTCTACGTATGCTGCTTTATAACGTACTTTATCGTTTTTCTTTGTAAACTCTTTAATAAGTTTAGCAGGAGCGTTACCTGTGTTTGAAAGCATCAAAGCGGTTGAACCTTTCAATGCTGAATAAAGGGGTGAGTAATCTCCCTCAAGAGTCTCAAGAGCCTTTTTCAACAAAGTATTCTTAACAACCATTAATTTGATCTCCTTACCAAAGCACGCACGACGCAATTCGCTTGTAGCCTCTGCATCGAGAGATGTGGTATCGGCAAGGTAGAAGTGGCTGTACTCTTTAAGAGTAGCACCAATCTTTTCAATTATAATGCCTTTATCTTCCTTTTTCATAGTGCTTCAGTTTTATTAAATCTCATCAACAGTTTTAGGATCAATCTTGATACCGGGGCTCATTGTTGTTGAAAGGAATACGCTCTTAACATATGTTCCTTTTGCTGCAGAAGGTTTAAGTTTGATGATTGTTGCCATAAACTCTTTTACGTTCTCTGCTATTTTTGAAGGCTCGAACGAAATTTTACCTACTGAAGTGTGTACGATACCACCTTTATCAACCTTGAAGTCGATTTTACCTTGTTTAACCTCTTTAACTGCTTTACCAATCTCGTTGGTTACTGTTCCACTCTTTGGGTTAGGCATAAGTCCACGAGGACCTAATACACGACCAAGAGCTCCAAGTTTACCCATTATAGCGGGCATTGTTATAATAACGTCAATATCGGTCCAACCACCTTTGATTTTCTCAATATATTCGTCTAATCCTACATAATCTGCTCCGGCAGCCTTTGCGTCTGCTTCTTGATCAGGGGTGCATAGTGCCAACACTCGTACTTGTTTACCTGTACCGTTAGGTAGAGATACAACACCTCTTACCATTTGGTTAGCTTTACGAGGGTCAACTCCTAAACGCACGTCAATATCAACTGATGCATCGAATTTTGTGAAAGTTATCTCTTTCAACAACTCTGCAGCTTCTTTGAGTGAGTACATCTTCCCTGCTTCAATTTTCTCAGAGGCAATTTTTTGATTTTTTGTCAATTTACTCATTTCAATTGAAGTTTATTAGTTATTAACCGGGAATTCTCCTGTTACGGTGATACCCATACTTCTAGCTGTGCCTGCAACCATAGTCATAGCTGATTCAAGTGAAAAACAGTTTAAGTCAACCATCTTATCTTGAGCAATAACTTTGACTTGTTCCCAAGTGATTGAAGCAATTTTTTTACGGTTAGGCTCTGCAGATCCTGATTTAGCTTTTGCAGCCTCAAGCAATTGAATTGCTACAGGAGGAGTCTTAACAATAAAATCAAAAGTTTTGTCCGCATAGTATGTAATAACTACGGGAAGTACTTTTCCTGCTCTGTCTTGAGTGCGGGCATTGAATTGCTTGCAAAACTCCATAATGTTGATACCCTTAGAACCCAAAGCGGGACCTACTGGGGGAGAGGGGTTTGCTGCACCACCTTTAATTTGCAATTTAATTTGTCCAGCAATTTCTTTAGCCATTTTTCTCTTATTAAATTAGATTGTTAAATCATCGGAGATCTACGTTCGTAACCACGCAGCCTACTCCTTTTCTACTTGCATAAAGTTAAGTTCCAACGGTGTTTTACGTCCGAATATCTTAACCATTACTTTGAGTTTTCTCTTCTCGTTGTTTACATCTTCAATAATTCCGCTGAAACCGCTGAAAGGTCCAAATGTTACTTTTACATTTTCACCTACAGTGTAAGGAATCATTGGCTCTTCAGCCTCTTGATGTTCATCAACTGATCCTAACATACGATTTACCTCGGCAGGGCGAAGAGGGTCGGGATTTATACCACCACCCAAAAAGCCAATTACGTTTGTTGTATTGCGAAGTATGTGTGGTACTTCACCTACCAAACGAGCCTCAACAAATACATAACCTGGATAGAGATTACGCTCTTTGGTAACTCTTTTACCATTTCTCACTGAATATACCTTTTCGGTAGGGATTAAGACTTGGAATACATTTTTGCCGAGATCGGTTTTGGCAATCTCAGCATCAAGGTACTCTTTGACTTTAAGCTCCTTACCGCTGATGGCACGCAAAACGAACCACCCTCTTTTGGGCGCTTTTTTTTCTGTCTCAGACATAGTCTCTACCTTTTAGTAAATTAATTGGTAAACGAATTTTAGAACGTTTTCAAAGCACTGATCCATCGCAAATACGACTAACGCAATTATGAGGGAAGCAGTCATAACTACTACAGCGCTATTGCTCAACTCAGACTTAGTTGGCCAAGATACCTTATGAATCAATTCGTCATAAGAATCCTTTATATTAGCAAATATCTTTTTCATTTTCGTAGAATTTAGCACGGGACGAGAGGCTCGAACTCCCGACACCTGGTTTTGGAGACCAGTGCTCTACCAACTGAGCTAGACCCGTAAATTCAGCCGACCTATTTCTAAGTCGGCTGAGGTTTTATTTTTAGTTCTTATTAGTCAATGATCTCAGTGATTTGACCTGAACCTACTGTACGACCACCCTCGCGGATTGCGAAACGAAGACCCTCGCTACATGCAACAGGAGCGATAAGTTTTACTTGGATTGATACGTGGTCACCAGGCATTACCATCTCAGTTCCCTCAGGAAGAGTAATCTCTCCTGTTACGTCCAATGTACGGATGTAGAATTGAGGACGGTAGTTGTTGTGGAATGGAGTGTGACGTCCACCCTCTTTCTCAGTAAGAACGTAGATTTGAGCTTTGAACTCAGAGTGAGGTTTAACTTGTCCTGGGTGACAAATAACCATACCACGTTTGATTTCGTTTTTGTCAATACCACGAAGCAATAGACCCACGTTATCACCAGCCTCACCTTGGCTAAGAAGTTTACGGAACATCTCAACACCAGTTACAACTGATTTTTTACCCTCTGCTCCAAGACCGATGATTTGAACCTCATCACCAACTTTGATGATACCAGTCTCAACACGACCTGTAGCAACTGTTCCACGACCTGTAATTGAGAATACGTCCTCAACAGGCATCAAGAATGGTTTGTCGATATCGCGTGGAGGAAGTGGAATCCACTCGTCAGCTGCAGCCATAAGCTCCATAACTTTTTGCTCCCACTCGGGCTCTCCGTTCAATGCTCCAAGAGCTGAACCGCGAATGATAGGAGTGTTATCTCCGTCGTACTCGTAAGAAGAAAGAAGATCTCTCATCTCCATCTCAACAAGTTCCAAAATCTCCTCATCGTCAACCATATCACATTTGTTCAAGAAAACAACGATACGGGGAACGTTTACTTGACGAGCCAATAGAATGTGCTCGCGAGTTTGAGGCATAGGACCATCTGTTGCAGCACAAACGATGATAGCACCGTCCATTTGAGCAGCACCAGTTACCATGTTCTTAACGTAGTCAGCGTGTCCAGGACAGTCAACGTGTGCATAGTGACGGTTCTCTGTTTCATACTCTACGTGAGAAGTATTAATTGTAATACCACGCTCTTTTTCCTCTGGAGCGTTGTCAATTTGGTCGAATGATTTCAACTCAGAAAGACCTGCTTTTGCCAATACTGTAGTAATAGCAGCAGTCAAAGTGGTTTTACCGTGGTCAACGTGACCGATAGTACCAATATTTACGTGCGGCTTCGTACGTTTAAATTCTTCTTTAGCCATAATAGTTTATTTTTATTTTTTTAAAATGATTAGCTTATCTAATTTCGTGCGCCAGCTGTATTCTCAGAGAGAGCCGATGACGGGATTTGAACCCGTGACCTCTTCCTTACCAAGGAAGTGCTCTACCCCTGAGCTACATAGGCGGTTTTGAGCGGGAAACGGGGCTCAAACCCGCGACCCTCAGCTTGGAAGGCTGATGCTCTATCAACTGAGCTATTCCCGCAAATGTTGTGGGCGAAGATGGATTCGAACCACCGAAGTCGTAAGACAGCAGATTTACAGTCTGCCCCATTTGGCCACTCTGGTATTCGCCCTTTATTGAGGCGGCATAATTTTTTAGTGTTTCACACCGCCCTAATTATCAGTTTCAGTTTTGTCCCTTGATTTGAAGAGTTACTTCGCTAGCGCACCAAGGTTTCAAAACCGAGTGCAAATTTAAATCGTTTTTTTTAAATAGAAAAATTTTTCAAGCATTTTTTTACTTACCTGATGTTTTTTCTTTTCTTCTTTGAAGTTGCTTAATCAACGCATCTATCACATTATCAATAGCTTCCTCAAATGTATCGGCTATTTTTTGAGAATAAATATCATCTGATTTAGGCACTAAAATTTTTATAGAGGCTTCTTTATTTAATGCTGTTTCAGGTTTTACAACTCTCAAAATCACCTCCGCCGAAGTTATTTCGTCACAATATTTCTCAAGTTTGTTTACTTTTTTCTCAATGAACGATTGTAATTGCGATGTTGCATCGAAATGTACTGATTGAATTTTAATCTCCATATAAACCTCCTTTTTTTAATGCCCGTGGGTGGGCTTGGTTATAATTATGTTTAAGTTCTTCAAACGTTACATGTGTATATACCTGAGTAGAGTTTAGAGAAGCATGCCCCAACAACTCTTTTACACTATCCAAATCGGCTCCATTATTGAGCATAACCGAAGCAAATGTGTGGCGCAACACATGAGGGCTAAGTTTTTGACGAGTTGAAACTTTACTCAACTCTCTCTTTACTATTCTGTAAACCAATACAGGATATAAAGGTTCGCCATCTTTTTTCACAAACAATCTTTCAGTTGCAGTTCCAACCTCTTTTTCTCTATATTTAAGGTATCGTTCTATCTCTTCTCGCAACTCACTTCCGAAAGGAATTACCCTTTGTTTGTTTCGTTTGCCTGTAACCTTTAGTGTGTTTGCAAAAAAATCCACATCTTTATCGCGTAGTGTTATCAACTCATCTCTCCGCATTCCTGTTTGATACAGGATAGATATTATTAATTTGTCGCGAACCCCCTCAAAAGTAGTGCTCTCTTCAACCCCTTCATCAAGTAGGGCGTCCATCTCAACCTCTCTTACAAAACCGGGAAGAGTTTTCCCATCTTTAGGTTTAGCAACCATCTCTGCAGGTGAAGTCGCAACAACCTTTTCTTTTATCAAAAAACGAAAGAGAGTTCTCAAAGCAGACAACTTCCGCCCTACCGAACGAGCAGACACTCCTTGCTCCATTAATACCACCACATAATTACGAATTATATCCGTATCAACAGTAGCATAATCAACGCTCCCCACCTCCGCTTGGAGATAAGACTCAAAATGTGACAAATCGTTTTTATACGACAATACGGTATGAGAAGAGTAATTCTTCTCATACCGTATGTATTTTAAAAACTTCTGTAGCATTGCAGCCTCCTTAATGTGGTATGGCTACAAATTTAATACAAAAAAGTAATTCTACAAGAAAAAAAGTAAAATTTACTCCTCTACTTGTTGTAATTTTTGAACATAAACCGCACGCATCATTTTTTTGCGGTTTGCCACAGATGGTTTCTCAAAAGCTTGACGAGCACGGAGTTCTTTTACGATTCCTGTTTTCTCGTATTTTCTTTTGAATTTTTTTAGCGCTCTTTCAATGTTGTCGCCTTCTTTAACAGGTACTATTATCATAATTATTTTATTTATTTAGATTTTTCGCGAAAATTGCGGTGCAAAGTTACATAACTTTTGCGACTTACAAAATCTTTTCAATGTTTTTTTCACACTTTATTTAAATAATATCTCATTTTTAGGCATTATTTACCCTAAAAACAGTTAAGCAGAGTATTGTTTTTACCTTTTTTATAGAGTCTCAAATATATTTTTTGTATCTTCGCAAAGCATATACTTTCAGGTATATTATTAATAATGTGTAATAAAAACAGATTTGATATGTCTAAAAATGCAGTTAATTCTCGTTTAGAGTCGATACGTTCTCTTATGAAAAGAGAGGGTATTAATGTATATATGGTTCCTAACTTTGACCCACACTTAAGCGAATATCCACCGGAAAGGTGGAATACCCGCAAATGGGTTACAGGTTTTACAGGTTCAGCAGGTTGTGCCGTAATATCTCTTAACGATGCTGCATTATGGAGCGACTCAAGATATTTTATTCAGGCAGAAAAAGAGCTTGAAGGAACAGACTATAAATTCTTCAAAGATGGTCTTCCAGACTCTATCTCCGTTATGGAGTGGATATGCGAACAGGCAGGTAATAATGGAGTGGTTGCTGCCGACGATACTGCCTTCTCTTTCAACGAAGGGGTAAAAATGAGAGAGATATTTAGCAAAAAAGGCATTAAATCAAAATTTAATTTTAACCCCATAGACGAATTATGGGAAAATAGGCCTTCAATTCCCGAAAGCAAAGTTATGGTTTACCAAACCAAGTATGCAGGAGAGGATTTCAATAGTAAATATCAGAAGATTATAGAAAAAGCTCAACAAAGAGGAGCCAATGCCGTTTTATTAAGTGCATTGGACGATATTGCATGGGCATTCAACTTAAGGGGTGACGATGTAAAATTTAACCCGATGGTTGTAGCTTATGGATTTTTAAGCAAAGATAAAAAAGTTATTTTCATAGAGTCTGCCAAATTATCTCCCGATGCGTTAAAATATTTCAACTCTAATGGCATTGAGGTTATGAAGTACGACGATATTGAACAATATTTATCAAACCTTACCACCGACACAAAAGTTATTGCAGACCCGACAAGAGTAAACTATCGTTTATGTAATATACTAAATGATAAAAACGCATTAATAGCCGAAACATCTCCTATCACCATGATGAAGAGCGTTAAAAACAGCACTGAAATTGAAGGGACCCGCAATGCTCTTACTCGCGATGGTGTTGCCATGGTAAATTTCTTATATTGGTTAGACAACAATATTGGCAAAATAGAGATGAGTGAAATCTCCATAGCCGAAAAATTACGCTCGTTCCGTGCCGAGCAACCCCTATTTATGGGCGAAAGTTTTGGCACTATTGCAGGTTATGGCGGGCATGGAGCTATAGTTCACTATCGTGCAACAGAAGAGAGCGATGCAAAACTTCAGCCAAAAGGTTTTATATTGGTTGATAGTGGCGGACAATATCTTGATGGTACTACAGATATTACTCGCACAATTCCTCTCGGCGAACTTACAGACGAAGAGAAAAAATGTTTTACTCTTGTTCTAAAAGGGCACATAGCCATTGCACAAGCGCAATTCCCCCATGGAACTCGTGGAGCTCAAATTGATGCATTTGCACGAATTGCTCTTTGGAGAGAAGGATATACATACAATCACGGAACAGGACATGGAATAGGACACTTCCTGAATGTTCACGAAGGACCACAAAACATACGTCTTGAAGAGAACCCAACCCCACTACTACCCGGAATGATAACATCAAACGAGCCCGGAGTATATCTTAGCGACCGTTTTGGTATCAGAATTGAAAACATGATACTAACAGTTGAAAATCGCACTTCGGAATTTGGCAAATTCTATGCATTTGAGACTCTCACACTATGCCCCATTGATACACGCGCAATAGATACAACATTTATGACAAATAACGAAATTGAGTGGCTTAACAACTATCATAAAAATGTTTATGACAAACTATCAGCGATGCTTGATACACCACAAAGCGAATGGTTAAAAGAGAGATGCGCCCCAATAAGTAAAAAGAACTAAACAATATGGCATTAATAAAAGAAGTTAGAGGTTTTACTCCCAAGATAGGCAAAGATTGTTACCTATCAGAGAACGCCACCATAATTGGCGATGTTGTAATAGGCGATGAGTGCAGTATCTGGTTTAATACCGTACTTAGAGGAGATGTAAACTCAATACGTATAGGTAATCGCGTAAACATACAAGATGGTTCAGTATTACATACCCTATATGAAAAATCGACCATAAACATAGGTAACGATGTATCAATAGGACACAACGTAACCATACACGGAGCTGACGTTTGCGATGGTGCGCTAATAGGCATGGGAGCAGTAGTTCTTGACCACGCAGTTGTTGGAGAAGGAGCCATTGTAGCCGCAGGGTCGGTAGTATTAAGCAAAACCATAATAAAACCTGGAGAACTTTGGGGCGGAGCACCTGCAAAGTTTATCAAGATGGTTGATGTTGAGCAATCAAAAGAGATTAATCAAAAGATAGCAAAAAACTATCTAATGTACTCAAAGTGGTACCAAGAGTAGAAAATATATGAAAGAGAGATTAGCCATTACCGATTGGGCATTAGAAGACCGCCCTCGCGAGAAAATGATGATACACGGCATCAGAACATTGTCTGACGCCGAGTTAATGGCTATTCTTATAGGCTCAGGTAACAAAAAAGAGAGTGCCGTAGAACTATCGCAAAGAATACTAAACTATGTTGACGGCAAATTTTCGCAACTTGGCAAAATGAGTGTTGAGGAGCTTAAAAACAATTTTGACGGCATTGGCGATGCCAAAGCAATAACAATTCTTGCAGCAATAGAACTTGGGCGCAGAAGAAAAAGCGAAGAGATTGACACCCCTGACACCATACGGTCAAGCAACGATGCATATAAATATATATACTCACGACTTGTTGATTTATCGCAAGAGGAGTTTTGGATTATACTCCTTAACAACAGCAATAGAGTAATTGACTCAATTCGCATAAGTCAAGGAGCAACCAATGCAACTTTAGTTGACATAAAACTGATAATGAAAAATGCTCTTAACCGTCTTGCTCGCTCAATAGTTGCCTGCCACAACCACCCGTCAGGCAACCCAACTCCGAGCGAGGCAGACAAAGCCCTCACAAATAAGATAAAAGCTGCTGCAGAGTTGTTGGATATAAAACTCCTCGACCACATAATTGTTGCAGGCGAGGAGTACTATAGTTTTACTGACGAGGGTAAGATTTAAATAAGAATCTTAAACCACTATACCTTTATTTACATACCAAATAAATCCCTCTACATTTATGTAGCCCATGCCTTTCAACAACCCGATATAATCTTTTATTTGCGATTTATACTTATTACTCTCTTCGCCAAACTTATAATCAACCACAACAACCTTATCGCCTGAAATAATCACTCTATCAGGACGTTTTAGCATATCGCTTGATTTATCTGAATTCAAAACAATGGTTTCGTTCAACACTTGAGTGCCCGAAGCAAACCACGATGCTATCTGAGGATTATTCTCTACTTGCTGTAGAATTAAATTCTTAAATTCCTCAGCCTCTTTTGATGAAATAATTCCCATCTTCTCATATTTCTTTGAAATTCTTTCAACATCAGAGATAACAATAATTTCGCTCATCATCTCATGTTTTATCTCTCCAAGCGAACGATTTGAACGGGCATCAAAATAAGAAGCCCCTTTCAATTTTAATTTTAACTTTCTGTTACCCGAAGCGACTTCATATTCAGGAATCTCAACTATATTTGAATTCACGGAATCTTTGCTCTCATTTACACATAGCGACCCAACTTCAAAACTACCATTTGAGAAAGAGAATCCGTCAAACGACAAGAGACTAACAGTACTAAACAATAGAGCATTAAAATTTGACATAGAAGATAACGAACTGGCTGAAGGCTCAGGAGAATATATAATCAAATTATCCTTTGCCCTTGTAAATGCGACATAAGCCAAATTAAAGTTATCAATAACAGCCAAAGTTTTCTCATCTTTAAAATCATCGGCATAATCAGTATTAAGCATCGATTTTGATACTGTCAACGGAATTATCCAACTATCCTTACCATCAATTAAAGGTTTTCTCCAAAGAACTTCAGCACCATTCTCCATCTCCCAATTACAGAATGGAATAAACAATGTATGGTATTCCAATCCCTTAGCTTTATGTATTGTCATAATTCTAATGGCATCTGACGATTCGGGAGTAGAGATAGCAAGTTTATCACTCTTGGTATCCCACCACTCTAAGAACGTTGACAACAGACTTCCATGCTGAGCAACATAAGATAATAACAAATCTTGAAAGGCTTGAATATATGGCAATTGAGATAAATCTCCACCCACATTAAGAAGCCTAATAATATCTTCGCTCATCTCATAAAGAGGTTTTGAAGCCAACAATTTGACATACGACTCTAATTTGGCATCATCACTACCATTCGTTGACAAGGTCTCCATAATAGAGCCCGACTCATTCCCTTCAATTAGCGAGCACTCGTAATTTACCATCAACCTATTTACCGCATCTTCAGGAGCATTAATATAGCGCATTATAGCTATAATTGCCCTGACAACAGGCGAACTCTTAACAAGCATTGCCTCATCGGACAATACATAATATTTACGCTTTGATGTTACTTGATTACGCATTAGATAACGAGCAATTTCAGCAGCCTCATTATTTGTTCTTACAAGGATTGCCATATCTTCCACTCGTCCCCCTGACTCAATAATATGTTCAATATCATTATAAAGTTGTTCCAAGGCACACTCTACAAACGTTGCACCGTTAGACGGCTTAATAAAATCTACCTTAACATATCCTGTATTTGCCTGCTTTTTAGGGCTTATAATCTGCTTATGTTCGCTATATGCCAAAGATAACTTTTCTGAGAAACTACTACCTCGCTCATCAACTTTACTCTCTGCTAAAACAGAAACTGCCTTTTCAAAAAAAAGATTATTAAACGTTACCACATTAGGAGCACTTCTCCAATTTACTTCCAAAGGCTTTGAAACAGCCCCATTATCAGCAAAATATGAGGGGTTAGAAGGGAGTTCGTTAAGAGTTCTCCAATCAGAATTTCTCCATCGGTATATACTCTGTTTTACATCACCGACTATCAAGTTATTTTCACGGTTTGATATACTCTCTTTTAAGAGAGGCATAAAATTTTTCCACTGCGAAAGAGATGTATCCTGAAACTCATCAATCATAAAGTGATGAATATTAACACCTGTCTTCTCATATACAAATGGAGTATCCGTATCTTTAATTATTTTTGAGAGCAAATCAGTTGTATCAGAGAGCAGCATCAAATTTCTCTCCTTCACAATATCCCTGACATGATTATCTATATCTCTCAATATACCAAACGAATAGAGATGTGTACGCAATATCATATTCATGCAATATTGCGAATGTCTTAGTTCAAACAGGTTATTAATTGATTGAATATAACCTCCACGGGCAAAAGCCTCTATCTTTTCCTTAGTATCAGCCGATACACCCTTCTTTTGCAACAAATTATCAGGAAAGATATCATCATTAACACTCTGTGCTAATTTAGCTGCCGGAGGAGCTATCTTTAAAGATGGCGAGATAAAATAGTTAAGAGGAGTTTTTGACTTACCAACCAACTCATCAACGGCTATACCTTTCAAAACCTCATTACCCTCTTTTATAATCTTAAAAAAGTCCTCTCTGAATTTTTTTATCTCAATAGTAAGAGTATTATAAAAATCGGCAATCTCTTTTTTTGTAGGCAAATCCTCTTCCTTAATATTATCAAGAGAGCGTTTATAATCATCTCTGAAAAGTTGCTTAGACAACTCACGTATAGCCCTTTCGGCAGAGTTCCAGTTTTTGCCATCTTCTATTTGACGCTTATCATACTCCAAAAGCCAATCTTTAAGCAACGAATTATCCTCCCCTTCATCAGAGAGAGATGCATACATTCTATCAATAGCCTCATCGGCTATCATTTCAGAATCAAGTTCAACATTATACCCCCCCTGCATGCCCATATCGCGAACAAAAGCACGCATAGTCCGTTGAAAGAAGGTATCAATGGTTGAAACATTAAAGTTGGCATAATCGTGCAGCAGAGTATATAAAATCTCCTTGGCTTTCGTTTGCAGGTCGTCTATATCCTTTACGCACCCTATAGATATCAATTCATCAATATAATTTGCATCACCAACACCCACAGAAAGTTCAAAAAGCGACTTTACTATACGAGCTTTCATCTCGCCGGTTGCCTTATTGGTAAATGTTACAGCAAGAATACGACGATACGAACGATTTCTCTCTGACAATGCTGTAGTATCGTAACTTTTAAACAACAGCCATAAATAGTAAAGAGTAAGAGTATACGTCTTACCTGAGCCTGCCGAAGCTTTATATATAACTAACGGACTATCAATTATCAATCTCTTTTTCTCTTTTGTCATTTACAATTACACCTTTTTAGCCGAAGAGTATCCCTCATTAAGTAAAATAGACAAAACCTTATCACGCAAATCGCCTTGAAGGATAATCTCATAATCCTTTACAGAACCACCTGTACCAAGTTTAGTCTTTATGATTTTAGCAAGAGAATTTACACTCTCCTCATCACCATCAAAACCTGTAACAACAGTAACTGATTTTCCAGAGCGATTTTTCTTGTCAATTGCCACACGCAACTTCATCTTTGCTTTGTTTGCAACCTCTTTTTCTTGCTTAACTTCGTTTTCAATATCTTCAGTTGAAATTGAGTATGCTTTACCAAGCAACTCTTTCCAATCGTTAGGAGCACTCATTGTGTGATATAATTATTTTGTTTCTTATTATCTAACGCAAAGATAACAAATGTACGGAAATATCATTGATATAATTTATGCAAAAATCACAACTATTACAAAAGATTTAATAAGCTATCATTCAAATCATTAATGTTTTTTGACTATCATTATAAATTCTGTTCTCTATTTTTTTGTTATCTTTGCCAAAGATAAACTACCGCAGAAATATTCTGCACTCGCAGTAAAATACATTAGAACAAGATATATGTATTTCGCTCGTTTGTTACTATTTTTGGAGCAATTTAATAACGGATTTTAATAAAAATGATACTACCCGAACCCTCACTTCGCCGACTACCTTGGTATTTGGCCCACGTTAAACTACTAATGAATAGTGGTGTAGAGTTTGTATCATCTACACAAATAGCTACAGCTACAAATGTTGATGCTTCGCAAGTTGCAAAAGACCTATCTCTTTTAGAAATATCCGGGAAAACCCGTGTAGGTTACGAAGTAAAATCGTTAGTTGAGGTATTAGAAGATTTTTTAGGATTTAAAAAATCTCATAAAGCCTGCATATTCGGAGTTGGAAGCCTTGGTGGAGCTTTGTTACAAGATAGCGGATTGGAACAATACGGGCTTAAAGTTGTAGCAGGTTTTGACATAAGAGAAGATATTATCGGCAAAGAGATAAACGGCATCTCAATTTACCATATCAACGACTTTTACAAGATACAAGAAGAGGAGCAGATGGTTATTGGCATTATAACCGTACCTGTTGACAAAGCTCAAGAGTGTGCCGATTTAATGGTAAAAGGAGGGGTTGGAGCCATTTGGAACTTTACTCCATACAAAATAAAAGTTGATGAAAACGTTGTTGTTCAAGAGACTTCGCTATATGCCCATTTGGCAGTAATGTTTAATCGTTTAAACGAGAAATAGATAAAATGAAGATATTTGCTGTTGGTTGGAATTACAACTCTCACAATAAAGAGATGGATAATACGTTAGTATTAAACGAACCTGTGATCTTTCTCAAACCTGAATCGGCTATTTTAAAAGATGGTAAGCCCTTTTTCTACCCCGATTGGTCGTCGCAGATTGAATACGAGGCAGAGATTGTAGTGCGTATTGACAGACTTGGCAAAAACATTCAATCAAAGTTTGCATACCGCTATTATAACTCATATACCATAGGCATTGACTTTACAGCTCGAGACTTTCAGGCTAAGGCTCGTGCAAACGGTAATCCTTGGGATATAAGCAAAGGATTTGATGGCTCGGCTGTTGTTGGAGAGTTTATCCCCACGAACGGAGAAAAACTTGGAGAAAAAGAGTTTTATTTGACAATAAACGGCAACGAAGTGCAACGAGGCAATAGTAAAGATATGATTTTCTCTATTGACGATATAGTTGCATATGTGAGTAAATTTTATACTCTCAAAAAAGGCGATTTAATATACACAGGAACTCCTGCCGGAGTAGGAGGTGTCAAGATAGGCGATAGGTTGGAAGGCTTCATAGGTGATGAAAAATTACTCGATTTTCATGTTAGATAATCGGAGTAATATAACAGACACCAAATATAATGAGATTAGGACTTCTTAAACATATTGTAGCGGTTGTAGCGTTAATTATAACGTTGCCACTGTATGCTACATCATCGTTAAGCAACCGATATACAACTAAATCAAAACTCGCATCAGGAAGATGGGTTAAAATTGAGGTTGGCGGTAGCGGAATGTATCAAATTTCATACTCTACCTTACAAAATTTAGGGTTTAATCCTTCAAAGGTTAAAATATATGGGTACGGAGGCAATATCTTGCCCGAAGACTTTACAAAACCATATATTGATGATCTACCCGAAATTCCTGTTTTAAGGCACAATAGTAGAATCATATTTTACGGCGAAGGCACTGTAAGTTGGACTGCTGAAAACGGCACGTTCACCCACAAACAAAACCCATACTCATCAAAATCATATTATTTCATCTCACAAACAGAAGAAGATGATATTGAGATGGAGAGTATTGAGGACAATCTCTCAGGCAATTCATCAATTGTTACAACATTTGATGATTATGCTCTATATGAGAACGAACTCTGTAATGTTGGCAATATGGGTCGTAACCTATATGGCGAGGATTTCATCTTTAAGACAATCCAAAATTTCAACTTTAACATTTCTGGTATTATCGGCGATGTTAATATGAGGATTGATTTTATAGCCAAGTTACAAGAGAGTGGAGCACTTAGTATAAAACACAACGGTAAAAATCTAACAAATGGAGAGCGAAATATAAAGGCTTTTAACAATTCAGACGATTGGTACTACACCGCCGCTAAACTTACGACTATAAACAAGACATTTACCCCCTCTCCAAATAGCGCAGATGTTATAACTCTACAATTTAGCGCATCAGATCCCAAACTTGCCCGACTTGATTTTATCAAGTTACAAATGGAACGCACTCTTAAACTATACGGAAGCGCTGTAAAGTTTCGCAAGTTTGATGCTAAAAGCACACTCGTAAGATACAAAATATCTACAACAGGATATTCTGCTGTAAATATATGGGATATTACAGAGAGCCACAATCCTAAAAAGATAAATGCAACAAAAGAGAATAATGCTCTACTATTTACACCAAATAATACAGGCATAAGAGAATATATTGCTTTTGATGCTAACGCAACTTTCAGTGAGCCTACAATTGTAGGAGATGTCGCAAATCAGAATTTACACGGTTTAGAAAGAGCCGATTTAGTTATTATTGCTCCACAAGAGTTTTATCAACAAGCAAAGAGATTGGCTGAATTTCACCGCGATAACGACCAACTATCGTCCTTAATAGTAAGACCTGAGTTAATATACAACGAGTTTGCGTCAGGAAAAGCTGATGCTACTGCTTATCGCAGATTTATGAAGATGTTCTATGACCGAGCCGAGAGTTTGGGAGATAAAGCTCTTTACCCCCGATACTTGTTACTATTTGGTGACGGATCGTGCGACAACAGACATATAACATCAGAATGGCAAGGATATAACTACCCCTTCTTGCTTACATTCCAATCTGAAAGTAGTATTGACGAACGAAATTCATACGTTACCGATGACTACTTTGCTTTTCTAAAAGACAGTGATGGTCGCAATCTGCTTGCTGACAAACCTGCTATTGGAGTAGGGCGCTTCCCTGTTCGTACTGTAAGCGAAGCCACAACTGCCGTTGATAAGGTCATAAACTATAGCAAGAATAGCAATTACGGTATATGGAAAAACGAGCTATGTTTTATTGCCGATGACGGAAACCACTCAGGGCATATGGAGTTGGCAGAAGATTTAATTAAGATAGTAAAGAAGAACAATCCTGAATTTCTTTCAAACAAACTTTACATTGATGCCTATAACAAAGTAGGAGGTTCAAGCGGAGGAACTTATCCCGATGCAAAAAGAGAGATGATGAACTATTTTGAAAATGGGCAACTCATTGTTAATTATGCCGGACACGGAAGTGCCACAAGCTGGACTAAAGAGAAACTTCTAACCATACAGGATATTAAAAAACTATATCTCGAAAAGTTACCGTTTTTCATAACTGCCACTTGCGATTTCAGTAGATTTGATGCACCAACAACATCAGCAGGAGAGGAGATGTTCCTTAACAGTAAAGGAGGAGGAATAGGACTTATAAGTACTACTCGCGTAGTATATATGGATAAGAATGAAACTTTCAATAAGGAATTTATTTCACATCTTTTCAATAGAGACGAAAATGGCAACAGATACCGCATCGGAGATGTTGTCAAATTATCAAAAAGTGCAGTTACCGAGCATTACGGGCAAGACCTCAACAAACTCAACTTTATTCTACTTGCCGACCCTGCTCTTAAACTTGCATTCCCTGAATATAAAATAAAGATTACCGAGATAAACGGAGAAAAGATAACAGGCAATCCATACGATATTGTATTAAAAGCAAGATCTCAAGTTACATTCAAAGGAGAAATTTTAAATCCATTAGGAGAAAAAGACGAAACCTTTAACGGATATATACAACAGCGTCTATACGACTCTGAGAGAGAAATTGTAACACACGGTAACGACGAAGGAGGAGAACCCTATACTTTTAAAGTAAGAGACAGCAAACTATACGAAGGTAAAGATATTGTAAAAAACGGAGAGTTTGAGTTTACATTTAAATTACCCAAAGAGTTGAATTACTCAAGCGATCCAGCATTAATGAACCTATATGCCTACGACGAAGTTCAAAAAGTTGAAGCACAAGGAACCTCAGAAGAGTTTATAATCAATGGTTACGATGCTGAGGCAGAAGCAGACACAGAAGGTCCCATAATTGAGAAATTTTATTTAAACGATTCAGGATTTATATATGGAGCCACAATTAACGAAACACCCGTTATATTTGTTGATGTATATGATAAATCAGGTATAAACGTATCAGGTATAGGTTTAGGACACGACTTTACAATCAAAATTGATAACAACAGCGATCTTGAATATGTTGTAAACAACTACTTTACACCCACAGCAGGTGAATTCGGAAGAGGAACCCTAATGTATCAAATCCCCGAACTAACAGAAGGAGAACATACCCTCACAATTAAAGTATGGGATACCGAGGGTAACTCTTCAGAAAAGAGTACAATGTTTATAGTAGAGAAGGGACTTGAACCTGAAATATTCCAACTATACACAACCCAAAATCCTGTAAGAGAGAGTGCCAAATTCTATTTAAAACACGACAGACCAAATATGATTATGCAAGTAACCATTGCCATATATGACCTTTGGGGCAATTTACTTTGGAGCAGAACCAATGAAGGCAAATCAGATATGTGGACTGCTGAACCTGTCGTATGGGATTTGAACGACGCTGCAGGCAAAAGAGTACAACCCGGAATATATATCTACAAGGCATATATCTCAACTGAGACAGGCAGAAGTGCCACTGATGCTAAAAAAATTGCAGTACTTGCACAATAAATTATATATAAATCAGTTTTTATATTGTTGACTATTAGATATTGATATGAAATACAGAGTTATAATATTTACATTGGTTTTATCGGCATTTTGCCAACAGTTATATGCCCAAAAGAACGAATTTAACCCTATTACTACAGGTGTAGCATCACTCAACATAGCCCCCGATGCACGAGGAGGAGCTTTAGGAGACCTTGGAGTTGCAACCGATCCCGACGTAAACTCTCAATATTGGAACCCCGCAAAATATGCATTTACTGAGAGTAAAGGAGGATTAGCAATTTCATACACTCCATGGTTGAGAAAATTGGTAAACGATATCAACCTTGCATACGTTGCAGGTTATTGGAAATTTGGACGCAACGGAAATGATCCACAAGCATTAAGTGCAACCTTACGCTACTTCTCATTGGGTTCAATTCAACAAACTGACGACGGAGGAAATGTACAAAATTCAGTAAACCCATACGAAATGGCCATAGACCTTGCATACTCTCGCAAACTTACCAGAAGTTTCTCTATGGCTGTTGCATTGCGTTTCATATATTCCGATTTAGGATTTGACGGAAGTAACGATGTTAAAGGAGCCGCAGCTTTTGCTGCCGATATAGCAGCTTACCAAACACTATATCCCATTGTAGGACGTAGTGAATGCCAATGGTCGTGGGGATTCAATATCTCAAACATAGGAACCAAATTATCGTATGATGGTGGAGCAAAAAGTGTATTTCTACCTGCAAACCTAAGATTGGGTACATCTTTTAAGTTCCCTGTTGCCGATTATCATACATTGTCTATAAATTTGGATTTGAATAAACTATTAGTTCCTACAGCTCCCAGAGCAGAAGATTACAAAGACGCAGAGGGTAATAACGACCCTGAAGCATTTAATGCAGCTAAAGAGGAATACAATAATATGTCGGCATTCAAAGGAATATTCAAATCGTTCAGCGATGCTCCCGGAGGATTTAAAGAGGAGATGAGAGAAATTCAAGTATCAACAGGTTTGGAATACTCTTACAACCAACAATTCTTTGCTCGCGTAGGCTACTACTATGAGAATAAATATAAAGGTAACCGTCAATATGTTACTTTCGGAGCAGGATTCTCTCTAAGCGTATTTACTCTTGATGCAGCATACGTTTTGGCAACTGCGCAAAGCAGTCCTCTTGACCAAACATTGCGTTTTACCCTTGGCTTTGACATGGCAGGATTAAAAGACCTAATTGGAAGCAAAAGGGGTAATATGAGAAGAAGATAATATGAAAATAAGAGTTGGATTGGGATATGATGTTCACCGTCTTGTTGAGGGACGAGAACTATGGCTCGGAGGAGTAAAAATTAAGCACACTCTCGGTTTGGACGGACACTCCGACGCAGATGTAGCAATTCATGCTCTATGCGATGCAATTTTAGGTGCTGCAGCCCTTCGCGATATAGGATATCACTTTCCACCAAGCGATAATAAATTTAAGAATATCGATAGCAAACTCTTGCTTAAAGATGTTGTTAAAATCGTAAAAGAGAAGGGTTACAAAATAGGGAACGCAGACATAACCATCTGTGCCGAACGTCCTAAAATAAACCCACATATACCCTCAATGGTTGAGACACTTGCCCCAATATTAGAGGTAGAGAAAGATTATGTTTCAATAAAAGCCACAACAACAGAGAAGTTAGGCTTTGTAGGCAAAGAAGAGGGTATTGCAGCACATGCAGTTGTTCTTATTGAGAAGATATAATATGAAAAAACTAAGATTAACATACTCGCTATTGCCATTGGCAGTGGCGTTTTTTGCTTTTTTTATCAGCAGTTGCAAAGAGAAAAACTGTGAGCCACAAGTTAAAAACATAATAATGCTTATTGGCGATGGCATGGGACCCACCCATATCCCGGCACTTATGCTTGAGGAGCAATATGCGCCAACCAACTTTGAGCGCGCACAACGAGCAGGTTTTGTTAAAACATTCTCAAACAACAACAGAGTGACCGACTCCGCAGCTGCAGGAACAGCTTTGGCATGTGGCGAGAAAACTGACAATAGCGTTATAGGATTAACCTCTGAAGGAGATACCCTTATATCAAACCTTACATTTGCAGAGGCACTTGGAATGGAGAGTGCATTGGTTGTCAGTTGCGATATAACCCATGCAACACCGGCAGCATTCTACGCACACGCAAAACATCGCAACGAGAGAGAGAACATTGCCACATGGTTACCAAATGCAGGAATTGATGTAATATTTGGCGGTGGGCTCACAGCATTCACAAACAGAAGCGATAACATAAACCTAATTGAAAAATTTAAAGAGAACGGCTATATAGTAATTGACTCTTTACTACAAACCAAAGGCATTACTGAGGGCAAAGTTATCGGGCTATTAGCCGATGAACATCTACCAAGCATGGTTAACGGCAGAGGAGATATACTTCCTCAAGCAACCCAAAAGGCATTAGAAATATTAACAGCCAACACGCAAAAGAGAGGTAAAGGATTCTTTATGATGGTTGAGGGTTCGCAAATTGATTTTGAATCGCATGCCAATAATCCCAAAGGTATATATGCCGAGATGAAAGATTTTGACAAAGTTGTTGGTATTGCATTTGACTATGCCGACTCTCACCCCGGAACACTTGTTATTGTTTGTGCCGACCACGATACAGGAGGAATGTCAATCCCTTCGTGCAAGACCGATTTCACGCTTGGCGAAAGCGGAGTTGAATATAACTTCGGAAGCACAAGCCACACTGCAACAATGACTCCTGCCCTATTCTACGGCACAGGTGCCGACAAGTTTGAAGCTATTATGGATAATACCGATATAGCTAAAAAGGTTAGGGAGTTTATACAAAATAGTTTTTAGTTGTTAGTTATCAACTACGTTGCCCTTGCAGGGTAGTTGTTAAAGATATTTCTCATATACAACTTATCTATCACTTAGCTTAAAAGGTAGAATTATGCTTCGTATATAACACATCTTTTTATCAATCATTTTTTTTCTTATAGGGATAACAATCTCCTTTGTTATAGATTGAGCAAAAGATTTTATCTCGTCTTTCAATGGCAAATCGTATGCATCACCATCAAACCATATATAATCTAAATATATTTTCCCTGAACATGGATATAGATCAACCGATATATATTTAACAATTGACTCTCCTTCTCTATTATACAATTTATGTTTTGGGAAATGACGTTGAACAAACACTCTTAATGAATCCCTAATCATATATAATAGAGAGTCATTATTTTTATAGATCTCAGGGAATAAAACAGCTTTTGATGAATTCCTATGAGCAATGAGAGACTCTTCTTTATAACGTGCAAATATATTATCTATTTCATTATTGGTAGAGTCGGCAAAAAAGATATTATAGGTTATATCTCCTCTCTTCTCCTTTATTGTTCTATCATCAATAGATTTCACTTTGTGATTTTCCCTATCTCTCCATTTGAATTTATTACTAATAATCTCGATATCCGAGCAACCAAGAAAAGGATAAAATCCTATTGATTTAACACTCCGAGGAATATCAACTTTTGTTAATGACACACAATTATTAAAGGCATAACTTCCTATATATTTTAAAGAGGAAGAGATTTTAATATCCGATAATGACACACAATTTGAAAACGCATGTCTCTTAATCTCTTTTAGCGAGGGAGGAAAAGTTATTGTACAAATAGACGAGCCACTAAAAGCATTAACTCCAATACTTGAAACCGAATCTGGAATAATAGTGTTTTTGCAACCCAATATTATCATATTACTCTCAGTCTCAACTATTGCATTACAATTATTGCGAGAATCATATATAGGATTAGCCTCTGAAACAATTATAGTATCAATGTTTGTACACCCTACATAAGCCGACGGACTTATATACCTTACACTCTCGGGTATATAGATTTTTTGAATATTATCATATTCTTTAAAAGCACCTTCCCCTATTGTTGTTATACTATTTGGGATTACCGTACCATTTGCACCTAATATTATAGTGTTACTTTTTGTCTCAATTATTGCATTACAATTATTGCGAGAATCATATATAGAATTAGCCTCTGAAACAATTATAGTATCAATATTTGTACACCCCACAAAAGCCGACGGACTTATAAACCTCACACTCTCCGAAATATAAATTTTCCTTAGATTTTTACAATATGCAAATGCGCTATTATCTATTTTAGTAACCGATGGAGGTATATTAAGGACAGAAATATCTTTATCATACGCATATTCTCCCCGTCGGATCTCGGTTACTACATCATCTATATCAAAACATATAGAGACAGAATCAACACTATAACCAACAAATATCAGAAAGAATAGAAATAGTTTTTTCATATTGCAAATTTTCTGCAAGTTACAAAAATATTTCTATTCATCTTTTATCTCTACTATTGATTTGAGCATTGAGAAAACGACGGCAAGATAGTCGCAAACGCGGAAAAAGAAAATGAAAGCACAGTTAAGAGCGAGGTAAAATATCAATTAACGCAAGCAAAAAGACCGCTGGTTTTTCAGCGGTCTCTTTTATCTTTATTAGTTTTCAAACAACTAAAAACTACCCGAAGGGCGGTGTAATCGAAAACTAACAACTACATATTAGCTGCAATTGTAGCTGCAACCTCCGCCATCTCTTCGGGAGAGAATCTCAATTTCTCTTTTGTAAACGACATATCACCCTCGCTGTTCATAGGAACAAGGTGAACATGAGTGTGAGGAACTTCCATTCCTAACACAGCCACACCAACTCTTTTACAAGGAACAGCCTTTTTAAGAGCAAGAGCCACTTTTTTTACAAAAAGCATATACTCAGCATAGTCGGCATTCTCAATATCAAATATATAATCTCCCTCAGCTTTTGGTATTACCAATGTATGCCCCTTAGCCAATGGATTAATATCAAGGAATGCAAAAAACTTCTCGCTCTCTGCAACTTTATAACAAGGTATTTCGCCCTGAACTATACGTGTGAATATTGTTGCCATAACGGGTATTACATTAAAATCTCAACAATCTCAAATTTCATTATGCCCGCAGGTACTTTAACCTCAACTATATCACCAACGTGGTGTCCCAACAAACCTTGAGCAATAGGAGTTGATACAGATATTTTACGCTCTGCCAAATTAGCCTCGCTATCAGCCACAAGCATATACTCCATAGTTGCACCGTTTTGGCAATTTTTGATTTTTACCTTGTTTAGCATTTGAACTGTATGAGTATTCAAGTTAGCATCGCTAATAATACGAGCATTGGCAACTTGGAGTTTCAATTGAGCAATTTTCATCTCCAATAAACCTTGAGCCTCTTTAGCCGCATCATACTCAGCATTCTCCGAAAGGTCTCCCTTATCGCGAGCCTCAGCAATTTGAGCTGAAATTCTGGGGCGTTCAACACCCTCTAAATAGTTGATTTCGTCCATCATTTTATGATAGCCTTCATCTGTCATATAAACTACTGCCATATCCTTTTATATTTTTATTATTAATTTTAAAAAACATATAAAAAAGAATCCCCGTATCTTAGCGATACCGGAACCCTCCTATAATCTTATCTCATTTCTTTTGCGAAGATAAGCAATAAAATCTTGCAAACCAAATTTTTTGACTTTTATTCGCTTTTTTAATTTAACAACACACCTCTTAACTACTTAAATTTAAGGCGTTTCATCTCCTTCTCCTTATCCGGTTGCATTTTAAACAACACTTCTGTTATATAGGCACGTAAAAAACCTATTGCATAGCCCCACAACTGAATTGTTGCAGTAACCAATGCCAATAACGAAACCTTTACGGAGCGAGTCTTTGCAAGAGCCTCAACAAACAAAGCCATATAGTATATTGCCAACGGAACTATTGCCCATTTACAAAGCAGGGTTGAAACAATCAAGAAAATTGAGCCTAACATAAACAAGGTTGGCAACAGATGCACCAACTTCATTGAACCGGGGTGAAGCAGATGCAACTCAACCCTTGAGCGACCGAACACCAACATCTGACGGCAAAAACTCTTGATTGTATTACGGCGTTTATGATAAACAATGGCGTCGGGCAACAGAACGGTTGTAAAGCCAGCTTTGCGTATGCGAAGGCTTAAATCAATATCCTCACCAAAGACATCTCTGAAATCGCCAACTTTTTTATACACCTCTTGGGTAAATCCCATATTAAAGGTACGAGGCAAGAACTTCTCCATTCCCTTTTTGCGACCTCTTATACCACCTGTTGTCAGGAACGAAGTCATAGAGTAACTGATTGCCTTTTGTAGGGTTGTAAAGTTATCGGCAGCCGCATCGGGACCCCCAAAGCAATCAAAGCCACCCTTCTCTATCTCACGTTTTACTATCTCAAAATATGTAGGTGGAATAACGCAATCAGAGTCAAAGAATATAAGCCACTCCCCCTCTGCTCGCTCCATACCATAGTTACGAGCGGCACTACGCCCCTCGTTCTTTTTCATAAAGTATCGCACGTTGGCACTCTCGGCATAACGCTCAGCAATATCATCACTTGCGTCAACCGAACCATCTTCAACAATTATGGTTTCAAAATCCTTATCGGTTTGCTTTGAAAGGCTCTCCAATAACTCCTCAACCTCTGACCTGCGGTTATATACCGGCACTATAATTGAAAACTTCATTTTTAGTTGTTAGTTGTTTGTTTTTAGTTGTTAGTTGAGAAACTTTCGTTTCTTTATTGTCTATGATATTCTAAAAACTACCCCGAAGGGGCAGCTTTAGCTGACAACTAACGACTAACAACTCTCTTATACACTTCCATTGTAAGGCGAATATCGTAAAGAGCATCGTGCAACGACTCTTCACACACCTCAATACCACATTGGCGAGCAACAGATGACAATTTAAAGTTTGTCATATTTTTTCGCTCCTCAGCAAAATATTGCGATGCGAGTACCATTACGTCAAGACTGTTACCCCAGAACCAGCTACCAAAATACTCATCACCATTTTGGCGGAACCAAGCTCTGAAAAAATTATCGTCGAACGACGCATTATTATATCCAGCCAAGAAAAACTTATCGGTACGGTCATACTTATCAACGTATTTACCCAACATCTCAACCACTCGTTTATATACCTCTTCCATTGGCGGATATGCCATAACCTGCTCGCGAGTAACACCTGCCACCTGCAAAGCAGCATCTTCTATTATAGCTTTTGGATTTGGAGCTACACGTAAATCAAATGTCTCCTTTACTTCGCCATCAATTACAATAGCGCCACTTATCTGATGTATTCCGTTTTTCCAAAACAGAGTCCCTGTTGTTTCAAGGTCGTAAAAAAATATTTTCATCGCACTATATCACAATAACCTATTTTGCAAAGATAATAATTATCCACTATATAAAAACATAAAAGGATATGCCGTTTGACATATCCTTTTATATTTGTTAAACTAACTTTATTATCCGTTATACTCGTCAGATACTGTAAGTTTAGCTCTACCTTTTGCACGACGTGCAGCTAAAACTCTACGTCCGTTGGCAGTTGCCATACGTGAACGGAAACCGTGTTTGTTTTTTCTTTTTCTGTTTGAAGGTTGGAATGTTCTTTTCATTGCCTTTATATTTTAATTGTTTACATTATATTCCAAAATCAGGGTGCAAAGATAGATATGTTTTCTCAAATTTCCAAAAGATATTTCATTTTTACGCTAATCTTTTTGCTTTTTTCTTTAAATTCAATTACTTTTGCACTCCGAAATACAATAACAAATAACCATACATTTTATGATTAACGCTCAAGACATTAAAAACGGAACTTGTATCCGTATGGACGGAAAGCTCTATTTCTGTATTGAATTTTTACATGTAAAACCAGGAAAAGGAAACACTTTTATGCGTACAAAACTTAAAGATGTTGTAAACGGCTACGTTTTGGAACGTCGTTTTAACATTGGCGAGAAACTTGAAGATGTTCGCGTAGAGCGTCGTCCTTACCAATTCCTATACAAAGAGGGTGAGGAGTATATCTTTATGAACCAAGAGACATACGAGCAACTACCCATCGCAAAAGACCTTATCACAGGTGTTGACTTTATGAAAGAGGAGATGATTGTTGAGGTTGTATCTGACGCATCAACTGAGACTATCCTTTACGCTGAGATGCCTGTAAAAGTTGAGTTGGAGATTACATATACTGAGCCAGGTATCAAAGGCGATACAGCAACAAATACTCTTAAACCTGCAACAGTTGAGACAGGAGCTGAGGTTCGTGTACCTTTGTTCATTAATACCGGTGACAAAATCCGCGTTGATACTCGCACAGGTGAATATGTTGAGCGTGTAAGATAATAAAAGTTCAATATATATAATAGAAAAACGAAGCAGACTAATCTGCTTCGTTTTTTTGTATAAACACACTACATAAAAACTTACTCCTTAGGTTCCAACCATTAAAATCAAACAGATCTTTTAAAGTAATTAAGAACAAATGCATTTTTTGAAAAAAAGTTTTGCATTTTAAAATCCCTGCCATATCTTTGCATTAACAATTTTGTTAAACATTTATGTTAATATAAAATTATGTCCGATAAACAGAACAAAGAGCAACTAATTCTTGTTGCTGCCGAACAGGAGTTCTTATGCAAAGGTTACGACGGAGCAAGAACCACATCAATTGCAAAAGCGGCAGGCGTAACACACGCAATGCTCCACTACTATTTCAGAACCAAAGAGCAACTGTTTGAGCGTATAGTTGATGAGAAATTCAAAATAATGTCAAAGTCAATGTTGGCTGCGCTCGGAGAGCCTTCTCTTCCTATTGTTGAGCGAATAAAAGAGGGAATATCTTCTCACTTTGATTTTATTGTTCAAAACCCTGATCTTCCACGTTTTATTATAAATGAGATAATATCTCGTCCCGAGCGATACAAAATACTTCACGAGCGCGTAGGGAAAATAGTTGATACAATATATAAAAATCTTCAAAAGGAGATTGACGAAGCCGCTAAACGAGGAGAGATGGAACAGATAAATGTAAAGATGCTATTCATAAGCATTATGTCGTTGAATATTTTCACCTTTGTTGCATACCCATTTATGCAACCCCTAATGGGCGAATTAATGAGAAACCGAGAAGAATTCCTTACCAACCGCAAAGCGGAAAATATTGAAACCATTATGCGCCGAATAAAAAAACAATAAAGATATGAGACGAATAATTCAAATATTTATTGGGCTGTTATACACTGCAACAATTAGCGCTCAAACACTTGAGGAGTGTCAGATATTGGCTCGTGAACATTACCCCGAGATAAGGCAATACGACCTTGTTTCACAAACGGAGCAATATAATCTATCAAATGCCTCACGTGCATGGATACCTCAAATTGCACTATCGGGACAAGCTACATGGCAATCGGCAACACCAACATACCCCGATGTTCTCAGTGGCATACTAAAAGCAAACGGAGTTGATATGGCAGGTATCAGGAAAGACCAATACAAAGTTGCAATTGATTTAACACAAAACATTTGGGACGGAGGCAAGTCAAAAGCCGATAAAGCCATTGCAAAAGCCGATGCCAACGAGGAGCAGAGCCGATTGAATGTATCGTTATATGAACTGCAATCAAGAATTGAGAATATATATTTTGGTATTCTATTGCTTGACGAGCGAACTGCACAAACTGAGGCTCTGATTAAAGTTTTGGAGAGCAATCTTGCACGTATGCGCTCTTATTGCAATAACGGAACAGCAACACAAGCCGATGTTGATGCAATAGAAGCAGAGATGTTAAGTGCAAAACAGACTTTGGGACAAATTGAGGCTTCACGTTCAAGCTATCGCAAAATGTTAGAGATATTTATAGGCACTTCGCTTAAAGATGAGAAACTTTCACGCCCTGCACTTCCAATTATTGGTAGCAGAACATCGGCACGCCCCGAATTGGAGCTCTTTAACGCCCAAGAGAAAAAGATTGATGCACAACGCAAAGCCATAAACAGTTCGGTAATGCCAAAATTTTATGCATTTGCACAAGGCTTTTATGGCTACCCCGGCATGGATATGTTTAAAAGTATGGTTGATGGCGATTGGAGCCTAAACGCAATGGTAGGCATTAAGATGGCATGGAACATCAACGGTTTTTATACAAAGAAGAACAATTTGCATAAACTCAATATTGCACAACAACAAGTAGGAGTTCAGCGCGATATATTCCTCTTCAATTCTGAAATTCAGACAACAAAAGACGACGGAGAGATTACCCGTCTGATAAAAGCTATAAACGACGATAGTCGCATTGTTGAACTACGTAGGAATGTAAGAATAGCTGCCGAGTCAAAATTCAAAAACGGAGTTATTGATGTTACCGACCTACTACAAAAGATAACCGACGAAACAAACTCACAACAAAACAAAAGCACTCATGAGATTGAGTTATTACAAGCATCATACCGACTTAAACACACATTAAACCAATAACACAACATATGAAAAAGTTTATATATACCGTAGCAATAGCACTACTTGCCACAGCATGCAACAATAGTAACGAATTTGATGCACAAGGCTCATTTGAAGCAACCGAGATAGTTGTATCGGCAGAGGCAACAGGCAAAATTCTAAAATTTGATATTGAAGAAGGTGCTTTCGTTAATAAAGATTGTACAGTAGGAATAATTGACACCACACAACTATATCTGCAACGCAAACAACTTATAGCGCAACAAACCGCTCTACTAAGTTCGCGACCCGACATAAAAGCTCAAGTAGCATCATTAAAAGAGCAGATAACCAAACAGAAGAGCGAATTAAAACGCTTTGAGAATATGTTGCGCGACGGAGCTGCAACACAAAAGCAGTACGACGATATTGACGCCCAAGTACGAATATTGGAGAGACAACTTGAAGCAACACTCTCAACACTAAACAAAAATACCGCAACCATAAACGAAAATGCAACGGCATTAGAGGCACAAATAGCACTTCTTTCAGACCAAATAGAGAAATGCTACATACACTCCCCTATCAATGGTACGGTTTTAGTAAAATATGCCGAACCGGGAGAACTTGTAACAATGGGCAAACCTCTAATAAAAGTTGCTGACCTTGAGAATATCTATATTAGAGCATATTTCACATCAGAGCAACTTGCCGATATTAAATTAGGAGACAGTGTTACCGTAGTTGCCGATTTTGGAAATGACAAGAGATACGACTACGAAGGTAAAATAGTTTGGATTGCATCGGAGTGCGAATTTACACCTAAGAACATACAAACCAAAGAGTCTCGCGCCAACCTCGTATATGCAGTAAAGATAGCTGTGAAAAACGACGGCAGATTAAAGATAGGTCTTGCAGGAGAAGTTATACTATAATATGAATATTATTGAAACATATAATCTCTCAAAGAGCTACAATGGAGTATCGGCATTAAACGATATTTCGTTTGGCGTTGAACAGGGCGAACTATTTGGGTTGATAGGCCCTGACGGGGCAGGGAAAACAACCCTGTTCCGACTACTTGCCACACTATTAAACCCCGATTCGGGAAGTGCCGTAGTCAATGGGTATGACATTGCCAAAGATTATCAGAAAATACGCTCCTGCATAGGATATATGCCCGGACGTTTCTCGCTATACCCCGACCTTAGCGTTGAGGAGAACCTAAACTTCTTTGCAGCACTGTTTGGAGTAGATATTAAAGAGTCGTACAGTTTGATAGCTCCCATATACAAGCAGATAGAGCCTTTCAAAAGCAGAAGAGCAGGCAAACTGTCAGGTGGAATGAAACAGAAACTTGCCCTATCGTGTGCATTAATACACAAACCCGCCGTTCTACTTTTAGACGAACCAACCACCGGAGTTGATGCCGTATCGCGTAGCGAGTTTTGGGATATGCTTTCGCAACTAAAAGAGAGTGGCATTACAACATTAGTATCCACTCCATATATGGACGAAGCATTAAGATGCGACAGAATTGCCCTATGTAACGAGGGGCGCATATTGGGAATAGATACCCCTGCACGAATAACAGCCGAATTCAACTCAAAGCTATACAGTATAAGTGCAAACAATATGTATGCCCTACTCAATGCAGCTCGCAAGATAGAGGGAGTTATTGAATGCTACCCATTTGGAGAGAAGCACCATCTTGTAGCAGACAATAATTTCAATCCCGAAATATTCATATCAAAACTCAGCTACATAGAGGGAGTTACAATAGAACCTGCCGAGCCTACAATTGAGGATATGTTTATAAAACTTATGAAACAATGAGAGATATAGTTATTTCAGTACACGACCTTACAAAATGTTTTGGCTCTTTCACTGCAGTTGACAATATCTCGTTTGATGTTGCCAAAGGAGAGATATTTGGCTTTTTAGGAGCAAACGGAGCAGGCAAAACAACCGCCATGCGTATGTTATGCGGATTAAGTTATCCCACATCGGGCAGAGGTACGGTTGCAGGCTACGATATTATGCGAGAGGGAGAAGAGATAAAACGCCATATAGGCTATATGAGTCAGAAGTTCTCGCTATATAACGATCTCACCGTATGGGAGAATATGAACCTATTTGCAGGAATATACGGATTATCAAAAGAGGAGACAAAAAAACGCTCTGAGGAGTTACTGAGCCAACTTAACTTCCTATCGGAGCGCAACACCCTTGTAGGTTCATTACCTCTTGGCTGGAAGCAAAAACTTGCATTTGTTGTTGCAACCATTCACAACCCCGATGTCGTATTTTTAGATGAGCCTACAGGAGGAGTCGATCCCATTACCCGCCGTCAATTTTGGGAACTCATATACAAAGCCTCCGAGCGAGGCACAACAATATTTGTAACCACCCACTATATGGACGAAGCAGAGTATTGTTCGCGCGTCTCAATTATGGTTGACGGTAAAATATGCGCTCTTGACACACCCACGAGATTAAAAGAAAAGTATTCAGCCAAATCGATGGACGAAGTTTTCCGCACATTGGCACGCAAAGCAGAGAGAGGAGAGTAATGCGATGAAAAACAACTTTTGGCAATTTGTAAAAAAAGAATCGCTTCACATTATACGCGACAAGCGTACAATGCTTGTTGTAATGCTCATTCCCGTAATGCTGATGGTGTTATTCGGCTTTGCAATATCAACTGAAGTAAATAACATAAACGTAGCCGTTGTAGCTCCCGATAGGAGCAATAGCATAGATGATGCAGTTGAAACCTTATCAAACAACAACTACTTCACCTTTTGTGGATATATAACACAAGAGCAGATTGACGAGAAACTACGTTCGGGAGAGGTATCTGCCGTAATAGTCTTTACCCCGGACTACGACCGAAAACTATCGCAAGTAGCAGCAGGCATAACATCAGCCCCATTAATACAGGTTATAGTTGATGCCTCAAACGTAAATACTGCAAACTCAGCTACAGCCTATCTGCAAAACATATTACTTGGCAAAGAGTCAAAACAGAGTATGTTTGAGACAAGAATGCTCTTTAACCCACAGATGAAGAGTGCATACAACTTTGTACCCGGCATAATGGGATTTATCTTTATACTTGTATGCGCAATGATGACATCAGTCTCTATTGTGCGAGAAAAAGAGACAGGCACAATGGAAGTCCTGCTGGCATCACCGGCACGCCCAATCAAGATTATCTTTGCAAAGATGATTCCCTACTTCGCAATATCGTGCATTGTCCTTATCATGATTTTACTTTTGGCTCGCTACCTACTTGAAGTACCAATGTCGGGAGGAGTATTTGGGATATTTACATTATCGTTACTCTATTTGGTGTTATCGCTTTCGTTAGGACTCTTTGTCTCAACAATAGCACAAACCCAGATTGCCGCACTACTAATTTCGGCAATGGTAATGATGATGCCTATAATGATGTTATCGGGGCTACTATTTCCCATTGAGAACTTACCTCTGTTTTTTCAAGTGGTATCAAATATAATTCCTGCACGTTGGTATATCGATGCCATGAGAAAAATGATGATTCAAGGCGCGCCACTTATAGCAGTATGGAAAGACTCTGTAATTCTTATAGGAATGACAATAATCATACTTGCCATCTCTCTTAAAAAATTCAATAACAAACTCGAATAATAAGATGCGAACATTTATAGTATTATTACAAAAGGAGTTCCTGCAAATAAAGCGACACTCATTTCTGCCGAAGCTGATTATAGCATTCCCCATTCTGATAATGCTTATCATGCCTCTTATTATGACTATGGACGTTAAAAATGTAAACGTGGCATTGGTCGATTTTGACCACTCCACAACCTCTCGTCGCATAGCAACAAACATTGAAGCATCAGAATACCTTACCCTAAAATACAATCTCAACGATTACCAATATGTTTTAAGCCAATTAGAAGAGGGCAAAGTTGATGTAATAATAGAGGTCCCCGATAATTTTGAGCGCGATATGCTCATCGCTACACCCGACAAGATAAGTATTACAGCAAATGCCGTAAACGCCACAAAAGGGGGAATAGGTATGCAATATGTAATACAAAGCATAAGCAAAACACTTATTGAGCTACAAAAAGAGCAAAACCCAGATCAAATATCGGAGTTGATTACAGTAGAGAACCGCTTTAACCCCACACTCAACTACCGCCACTATATGATTCCTGCCCTTATGATAATGCTCTTTATACTTATATGCGGATTTCTTCCTGCACTCAGCATTGTAGGAGAAAAAGAGAACGGCACCATTGAACAGATAAATGTAACACCCGTTTCACGTCTTACGTTTACGCTATCAAAACTCGTACCATATTGGATAATAGGACTCTTTGTCCTATCAATAGCAATGGTTGTAGCCCTATTAGTATATGGGCTTGCTCCGGGAGGCTCAATAGCCACAATATATTTTGGAGCAATTCTCTTTATATTCACCATATCAGGATTTAGCGTTACCATTGCAAACTTTTCGGAGACCCTACAACAAACAATGTTTGTGATGTTCTTCTTTGTAATGCTATTTATACTGATGAGCGGACTATTTACCCCCATTGACTCAATGCCCGAATGGGCGCAACACTTTACATTAATACTGCCACCACGATATTTTATAGAGATATTACGCTCTGTATATCTAAAAGGCACCTCAATATTAGAGATGTGGCACAACTTTGTCGCATTAGGCATATCGGCAATAATATTTAATATATTGGCAGCAATAACATATAAAAAACAGGCGTAGCTTTTTAGTTGTTAGTTTGTCAGATATCAGTTGTTAGTTGTCGGGCAAAGCGCCGCCCCTTTGGGGTAGTTGTTAGTTGTCAGAGATATTAGAGTCCTATTGGTCTAATTGGAGCAATTAGTCATATAAGAGAAACGGAGTTGCATTTCACTGAGATGCAACTTCGTTTAAACTAACAACTACGGACAGAGCGTGCTCTGTCCCTACTTGGCTGGTAATAAACTCTGTGAGTCAATAATGTAGGGACACAGCACTATGTCCGAAAAAAACAACACAAATCGGGGAAATACAAACAAAAGGTTGTAACGCGTACTATTACGTTACAACCTCTTGCTTATTATTGAGTTTTTATTGTTTTCTAAAAGCTGATAGCTAACAAATCTGCGACTAAGCAAGTGCAGAGTTATGCTTGCATAAACTATGCCGAGCGTGAGCAGATTCAACAAACGAATGTTTGTTAACTACCCGTAGGGCGGTTGAGTTTACGAAACCGAAAACTAACAACTAAAAACTA
>JAGBHI010000080.1 GCA_017935575.1 Bacteroidales bacterium
CAACAGCAGGCGAGGTTTATCCTATTGCTGTTGATGGCGAAGCAGGTATCTACTTCATCAAAGTTAAGGGAGAGGGTGGATTGCTTAAGGTAATGAAAGTAGCTAAGAAATAGTTATTAGTTTTTAGTTGTCGGCTGACGCTGCTCTACGAGTAGTTGTTAGCGACTAAAATAATAACTAAATATAATATAAAGGGGTGTAGATTAATTTCTGCACCCTTTTTGTGTGAAGTAGTGAATTGTTCACATTTATTCTAACTTTTAGATATAGGGGTTGGCAGAAATGTCAGCTCTTTCTTTTGTGGGCATTCTAAACTAAAAATAGTAGGTTAATTATAAAAAAATAAATCTTTTTATTACCTTTGGGTTGTTATAATATAGCTTAATCAAATTAATATATATAAATATGGATAGAGAATTAGCTTTAAATCCCAACGTGCTTGTATCGTATTTGGGCAAGCCTGCAAAGGAGTTTACAAAAGAGGATATTATAAGATATATTGAGGAGAATGGGATACAGATGGTAAACTTTATGTATCCTGCAGGAGATGGACGTCTTAAAACCTTGAATTTTGTAATTAATAATTTGGCATATCTTGATGCTATTCTTACTTGCGGTGAGCGTGTTGATGGCTCAAGTCTATTCCCCTTTATTGAGGCAGGTAGTAGCGATTTATATGTAATACCTCGCTTTAAAACAGCATTCTTGGACCCTTTTGCTGAGATACCAACTCTTTCAATGTTGTGCTCATACTTTAATAAAGATGGTGAGCCTCTTGAAAGTTCTCCCGAAAATACTCTTGAAAAGGCTTGCCGTGCTTTTAATGAAGTTACAGGAATGGAGTTTCAGGCAATGGGTGAGTTGGAATATTATGTAATTGCTCCCGATGAAGAGGCTTTCCCTGCAACCGACCAGAAGGGTTATCACGAGTCTGCCCCGTATGCGAAATTTAATGAGTTCCGTACTCGTTGTATGGCATATATTGCACAAGCCGGAGGCCAAATAAAATATGGACACTCAGAGGTGGGTAATTTTAGTATTGATGGTATGGTATATGAGCAAAATGAGATTGAGTTTCTTCCTGTTCGCGCTCAAGATGCAGCCGACCAACTTATGATAGCAAAATGGATAATACGCAATCTTGCGTACCAAATGGGTTACGATATAACATTTGCCCCCAAAATTACGACAGGTAAGGCAGGTTCTGGACTACACGTTCATATGCGCATTGTAAAAGATGGACAAAACCAGATGCTTGATAATGGGGTATTATCTGAAACTGCTCGTAAGGCTATTGCGGGTATGATGGTATTGGCTCCTTCAATAACTGCCTTTGGAAACACAAATCCTACATCATATTTCCGTTTGGTCCCTCATCAAGAGGCTCCCACAAACATCTGTTGGGGTGATAGAAACCGCTCGGTATTGGTGCGCGTTCCCCTTGGTTGGGCGGCGAAAACCGATATGTGTAAAATTGCCAATCCATTAGAGAATTTGAGTAATTATGATACATCGCAAAAGCAGACTGTTGAGATGCGTTCGCCCGATGGTTCTGCCGACCTTTATCAACTTTTGGCAGGTCTTGCTGTTGCATGCCGTTATGGATTTGAGATTGATAACGGTTTGGAGATAGCTGAAAAGACATACGTTAATGTAAATATTCACAAAGAGGAGAATGCCGATAAGTTAAACTCATTAGAGCAACTGCCCGATAGCTGTGCTGCATCGGCAGAGTGCTTGGCGAAACAGCGTGCAATTTTTGAGAAATATAATGTTTTCAGTCCTGCAATGATTGATGGCATTATTAAAAAGTTATCTTCGTATGATGACCGTACTTTACGTGCCGAATTAGACGGTAATCAGCCGGCAATGCTTGAACTTGTAAAGAAATATTTCCATTGTGGATAATTTGCGAAAATATATAACGATTAACGGGGAGTTTTGCTCCCCGTTTTTTATATACTATTTTAACAACTATTAACACAGGGGGGGGTAAAAACAGATTTATATTTTTATATTTGCAAAAACGAATATCAATTCTTATTTTCGTGAAATATTAAGGTGTTTTATAACTTATTAAAATGGGGCGTATGAAGAGAATAAATCTACTTTTCTTATTTGTTGCTGTATGCGGTTTAGCATCTGCACAAGCTATTCCTTCTCACGAGCAATATGTGAGCATAGGAAGTAGTAGTAAGGCGTGGTATCAGGCTTACGAAAATTGGTTACCGGGCACAGCTCTTTATGATGGAACTGATGCTGCTGAGAACGAGCAATTCTTTATTTCTCGTGTAAAACCTCGTGAACGTTTTACTTTTGAAGGGACTCAAGTAAAAGAGAGTCTTAATCCGGAACGTAAATTGTTATGGTGGTGTCCTATTGGTAATGCAGAGGATAATTGGAATGCTCTTCCTTCATATTGGTTTGGAGGTGAGGTCTTCTCAATGTGGAGTTATACAGATATCTATAATAATTGGAGCTCACCTATGATACAGGCTCCTGCGGCATTCCTTGATGCTTGTCATAAAAATGGTGTACGTTCGGGTGTAACAGCGAATGTAGGGTATGGCGCTTATCCATCACCTACTGATGGTAGTCACGGTTCAAATATCAATGCTCTTGTTTCTCAAGGGTATGATAAACTATTGCAATATCTTCGTTACTATGGAGTAGATGGAGTGGGTATAAATTCACAGTTTGTATGGTCAAACTTAGATCCTGCAGGATACAAAAAATTAATGGGAGAATGTTATGATAATGCTGATGATTACGGAGTTCCTTTCAATAATACATGGTGGTCTTATGTTCTGAATAACGGATTACAGCTCGGAGATTGTAGTTTCCTTAATAGTAGTTGTGATGAGTGGTTCCATTATCAGGGAAAGAAAGTATCAGATGCATACTTCTTGAACTATAATTGGGGATCTTTGCAATTAAATACATCGAAAACGACAGCTGAGGCTCTTGAACGTTCAAGTTTTGATTTGTATGCAGGTATGGACTATCAAGGACGTTCGTCAGCAGTGTGGACAGCATTGAAAAACTATGATATTTCAGTAGGTCTTTGGGGAGCTCATAAAATGAATATGATTTATGAGAATAGAGGAGAGCTTGGTTCTTCTCCTATTCAAATACAGAAGACATATCAATTAATTTCAGAGAACTCATTTACAGGTTCATCATACAATCCTGTAAATACTCCTGCCATATCTGATATTTTGTGTCACACTTCAACAGCAACAAATTTCCACGGATTTTCAAGTTTTATTACAGCACGTAGTACTTTGACTCCACAAGATGGTGGAACATTGGCAACCGATCCTTTCGTAACATACTTCAACCTTGGTAACGGTATGTTCTTCAAAGAAGATGGAGTAACAACTTTTGATCATGAGTGGTATAACTTGGGAATGCAAGACTTCTTACCCACATGGCGTTGGTGGTGGACATCTAAATATATGGGTAAAAATGCGTCAGATGCATCAACCGATATGACAGCAGAGTTTACATGGGACGATGC
>JAGBHI010000009.1 GCA_017935575.1 Bacteroidales bacterium
ACCTGAGTCTTATTTTGTAAACGGCGAAAAGGGGCAGAGAATATCAGACGGTCATAATCGCGTTGAAAACGTGTGCGATTATGTCGTTTCTCATCGTGATAATCTTCTAATCCAAATCTTTTTGAGGAGATAAGACGCCCCCACTCCATTTTTTCTGTCATATCAATCAAATTTCTCTAATAAAGTGCGAAGATACAACAAAGAAACGAAAGTAAGTGAGAAATAAAAAAGAATGTTTTAGCGTACCCGAACCAACACCACATAGGGAGATATCTTTTTTACTTTATTAGGCAATGAGAGATTGCTAAGTTTATTGACAGATGGCAACTTTATCTTTTCGGGACAACTCTCTATCAGACTATTCAAATATGATGATTTAATTGCATAACCTACATTATCCAAATTTGGCATACCCGCATTTGTAATACCTACTACATATCCCAACTTGTTAAAGAGCGGACCTCCGCTATTACCAGGTTGGATAGGTGCAGATATTTGATATACCGTAACATCACCTCTCTCTCCGGTTTTTGAACTTATTATTCCGTCAGTAACCTTTATCTCTTCTCCAAGAATTGTCGGAGATGGAAATCCCATTGCATAAACCGACGTTCCCACCTCTTGAGTTCTAAAATCTATCATATATGGTATCTCCGGCAGAGGTTTATATTGAGGATCGTCTATTTTTAGTATAACCAAATCGTTATTTTTGTCGGCAACCAAAAGTTTGGTTGCATATTTTTTAATCTCTCCATTGAATATAAAAAAGACATCTATTGTAGAGGCATTTTTAACTACGTGATCGTTTGTTACTATAAAACCTCTTGAATCTATAAAGAAGCCTGTTCCCGAACCTCTATATTCCGACTTAGAACTCTCCTGCTGTATATCTTGAATACCAAACTTAAGTTTATACTCTTTTAAGAGAATGGCTCCTTGAAGACCACCTAACTTTAAATCTGCCAATCCTGATAAATCACTATTTTCCATTTTAGCCAATCCTCTATAAAGATAAGCCTCATCTGACTCTTTATATGAAAGGGCTTTGGTAAAATCGTCTATTGCGCTTAAAAATAATTGACTTTGCATATATACCATTCCCCTTCTATAATATATATCGTAATCCTCATACCCTCTCTCTATTGCCTTTGAATAGTTTAAGGCTGCATCAAAAAAGTTGCCCGCATCATAATTATTGTCTCCCTCAACTATATAAGGTTCAACTCTTCCGAAAATAGTGACCTGTTCTATCGTAAAACTATCAACAACAACATGTGAAGCAGAGCCTGCAATAATCTCTAATTTATTGGGCCGACTATTTGCAGACTTATATAATAACTTTCGGTTTTCAAACACCCTGAGGGTATCTTCAATTATGGAGATATTAACTCTGATAGTGTCAATACTTTTATCTTTCTCCCAACTGCCATTTACACCGGAATAGGAGTTACGGTATGCCACATGGTAGTTTGCTCTGTTGTAGTAGTCGCGATGATATCTTTTATATATTGAGTCTCCTACAAAGTTTAAATGGTATCCCCAATATATGCCTTTCCAATTTTCATGCTTTATCTTTTTGCCTTTCTCATTATAGACATAGTAAACATTCTCATTTACTTTGTTATGCAAATTCATTATTGAAAATTTTACTCTTGTTGAATCGGTTACTGCAGAAAGATCTATTGATATCGTTTCATAATCCCAATTATCTCCTTCGCCTATATTTTTATTATAGTTACAGACTTCTAATTTTGACAATGAGTCAGATTTAACCTCTAATTTTGGATTAACACTCCATCTAAGGTTTGCCGGTATAATATCTTCCCATATTTGCTGTGCATGCATTAAACAGGGGATAATATGTATTAGTAACGAGAGCAAAAAATATTTTCTCATTTTCTTTATTTTGCCTGAAGTCAATTAAAAATTATTCTCTTAAAAGAATATAGGATATAGAGTAGTCCAACATTCCATACAAATGTAATAAAAAAATATTTTTTACCTAAAAAGAACACTATTTATTATCTCCGTTATTAAATGTGCCATAAAAAATAGGTACCTTCGTAAAAGTTTTTTAATCATATAAAACAATTTATAAGCAACTACGATATGTTTAAGAGTGTTATAAATATAGTAATTAAATACAGGCTGAGTATGATTGCTATTATTTTACTCTTATACTTGTCGTTTAGAAATGGAGAGGAGTTAAATGTACCCAAATTCTTAATATTTGAACATGCCGATAAGTTTGTTCATTTCATAATGTATTTTGGTGTTGCATCGGCTCTCTTTATTGACCTCGTTTGGCTGGCTCGCAGAAAGGCTATACTTATTATATCGGCTATAATCGTTGCATTGGCATTATTAACCGAAATTGGGCAAGAGTTTTTTACCTATACCCGAAGTGGTGATATTTACGATTTTTTATGTAATATTGCAGGCGGAGTTACTGCTTTGATTTTAGCTCCATATACATCTAAGATTTATTTCACATTAAAAGAGTATGTCAGAAATTTTTTCAGATAACACAACACTGCTTATTATTCTTTGCCTTGTAATTCCAATTATAGGGTGCGTGGCTGGTGCTGCAAGTGTATTTCTTATAAAGAGTGATAATAACTCTCCTTCTCAGAAACTGATGCTTGGTTTTGCCGCAGGTGTGATGCTTGCTGCCATCATATGGTCGCTTATGCAGCCCGCAATGGACCTTGCCGAAAAACAAGATACCATTCCCTGGCTATCACCTACATTAGGTTTTATTACCGGTATGGGGTTTCTGTTACTGCTTGATACCTTTACTCCGCATATACACCTATCGTCAAACTCGGTTGAAGGTATATCGTCGGGTATTCACAAAAGCACCATGCTGATTCTTGCCATAACCATACACCATATTCCCGAAGGTATGGCAATAGGCGTTGTATTGGGGGGCGCAATATCGGGGGGAGAGATGATTACTGCAGCTTCGGCAATAGCATTATCGGTGGGTATGGCACTGCAAAACATACCAGAAGGGGCTGTTGTTTCTGCACCTCTTAATAATATGGGAGTAAGCAAAACAAAATCATTTCTCCTTGGCTCGGCAACAGGATTAGTACAACCTATATCCGCCATTGCAACAATGTTTATAATTGAGAGTTTTATGCCTATTTTCCCTGCCATTCTTGCCTTTGCCGGAGGAGCAATGCTATATGTTATTGTTGAGGAGATTATCCCCGAAGGACAATCGGGCAAACACTCAAATATAGCCACTATTGGCGTTGCATTGGGGTTTGCTCTTATGATGATTTTAGATGGTGCGCTATAAAAAAGAATAAAAAATATACCCGTAGTTATAATCAGACATAAAACAAATAATATCCGAACCAATTCTATCTCTATTATTTTGTCCCGTGTTGTAAACTCTATCTCTGTCATATAGAGATGAGCATATTAAGAGTAGAGTGAACCCCAAAAAGTTTTTAGAAACTTTTGGGGTTCACTCTATAAGTATATCTTCAATAATCATTTATATGATTTGAATTAAAAGCTAAAGAGCTTAGTTTTCCTATCTGCTTAATAAAAATGCTTTAAGGTCTGCAAAGTTGGGTTTCATCATTACGCTCTCTTTTGTCCCTCGCATAAATGCTTGAAGACGCTCTGGTATTTCCACTTTCTCGCCTATTACCTCCTCTACTGTATTGAGGAATTTGGCTGGGTGTGCTGTCTCCAAGAAGAAACCAACTTCGTCATCAGCGAGTTTTTCGCTCAATGCTCGATATCCACATGCTCCATGGGGATCTAACAGATATCCTGTACGTACATATGCCTCTTTTACTGTTTGACGTATCTCCTCATCGCTATATGATACTCCGCTTATTCCCGCAGTTATTGCCTGGTGCGAGTTTTCATATAGAGCCAATATTCGGGCAAAGTTGCTGGGATCGCCTACGTCCATTGCGTTTGCTATTGTTGCTACCGATGGACGAGGGTTGTATTTGCCGGTGTTTAGATACTCCAAAAATACATCGTTGCGGTTGTTGGCTGCTATAAAGCGTTTGATGGGCAATCCCATTCGTTTGCCAAACAATCCTGCTGTTATGTTTCCGAAGTTACCGCTTGGCACACAACATACTACATTATCAGCTTTACCTGCTTTTTTGAGTTGTGCGTATGCGTAGAAGTAGTAAAATGCTTGAGGTAAAAATCGTGCTACGTTTATTGAGTTTGCCGAAGTTAGTTTCATTGCATCGTTTAACTCTTTATCCATAAATGCCGATTTTACCAATGCTTGGCAATCGTCAAATGTTCCCTCTACCTCTATTGCTGTTATGTTTTGCCCAAGTGTGGTAAATTGCTTCTCTTGTATCTCGGTTACTTTTGCATGGGGATATAGCACATATACTTTTATACCCGGTACTCCCAAAAATCCGTTTGCTACGGCACTACCTGTATCTCCCGATGTCGCCACTAATACGTTTACTTCGCGTCCTTCGCCCTCTTGAGCTATAAAGTATCCTAAAAGACGTGCCATAAATCTTGCTCCTACATCTTTGAATGCGAGTGTGGGACCATGGAACAACTCTAAAGAGTATATGTTATCTTCTACCTTTACCGCAGGAGCATCAAATGATAGTGTGTCATATACTATTTTACGTAGCGTTTCGGGCTCTATATCTTCTCCAAAAAATGCGTTTGCCACTTCAAATGCTATCTCTTGGAAACTCATATCTTGTATCTTATTAAAGAACTCTTGTGGTAGAGCCTTTATCTTCTCGGGCATAAACAAACCTTTGTCCGATGCTAATCCCTTTACCACTGCTTCGGCTAATGTTGCATCTGGTGCTTGTCCGTTTGTACTGTAATATATCATTGCTTTATTGTTTAAATATCTCTTTTATAAATTGTGCTCCTGTGAGCGTTGTATAACTGCCTTGCTTTACGCTGAACTCGTTGTACTCCTCCACTTCGTCAGGCTCTATACCCGGAGTGTATATTGCAAAGGGTACTGCATCGCGTGTATGAGTGCGTAGGCGACAGGGAGTTGGGTGATCGGGCAATAGGGCTATTGTGAGATCGTCGCCCAATGTGGGCATCGCCTCCAATATTGGAGCTATTATACGACTATCAAGATACTCTATTGTTCTCTTCTTCAACTCATAATCTCCTTCATGTCCTGCCTCATCACTCGCCTCCACATGCAAAAATAAGAAATCATTCTCACGTAATGCCTTTATTGCAGCCTCAGCTTTGCCTTCGTAGTTGGTGTTATACAACCCTGTTGCTCCTTCCACCTCAATTGAAGTTAGTCCTGCATATACGCCTATTCCTTTTATCAAATCTACTGCCGAGATTACCGCTCCGCTCTTTATCCCATATTGTTGCTGGAACGTTTCCATAGCAGGACGATAGCCCGGAGACCATGGCCATAGGCTGTTGGCAGGATCTTTACCCTCTGCTACTCGTTTTTTGTTTACAGGGTGGAGAGGCAACAGCTCTTGCGATTTTCTGATAAGCTCATTTATCTTATCGGCTGTTGCTTGCGCCTCCTCCGCTTGCGCCTGAACCATAACATCTGCGCATGGTGTACCCGGCACATCGTGAGGTGGCGTACATTTTATGCGTTTATCTCCGTTTTTAATTTTCAAGAGGTGGCGATACGATATTCCGGGAAATAGATTTATATCTCCCCCTCCTAACTCTTGTTGCATATAGTTTATCAACTCAGTTGCCTCCTCGTTTGAGATATGGCCTGCCGAGTGATTTTTTATCTTGCCATCTTGTACACAGATGAGGTTACAACGCATTGCCACTTCGTTGTCCTCTATCTTTACGCCCATACTTGCCGCCTCCAACGAGCCTCTGCCTTCAAAAACTTTATCGAGGTCATATCCGAGTATGGCAAGATTTGCCACTTCGCTACCCGGGGCATATCCATCAGGAACACTCTTTAACAGACCGCATCGCCCGTTTCGTGCAATCCAATCCATTGATGGCGTATTAGCCACCTGAAGAGGAGTTTTTCCGCCCAACTCTTCTATTGGCTCATCAGCCATTCCGTCGCCAAGTATTATTATGTGTTTCATTTTCTTCAGTTGTTAGTTGTTGGCTAAAGCCGCCCTACGGGTAATTGTTAGTTGTTTGTCTTTATATCTAACAACTCTGTTAAGGCTGTTAAGGATTGTTAGAATGGTTTAGATACAACTAACTTTGGTGAGGGTGCTGTGAGCATACAAACGTATGTGAGCGAACCCGATACCTACAAGTTAGGCAGTAGATAAGCCATTATCACAATCCGACTCTAACGAATATTTTATCTCATCTCAAGGATTGTCAGAATGGTTTAGATACAACTAACTTTGGTGAGGGTGCTGTGAGCATACAAACGTATGTGAGCGAACCCGATACCTACAAGTTAGGCAGTAGATAAGCCATTATCACAATCCGACTCTAACGAATATTTGCAATACTTATTATATCCGCAAACACACCAGCTGCTGTAACCGATGCTCCCGCTCCGTATCCCTTAATTATCATTGGGTACTCTTTGTAGCGTTCGGTGGTTATAAGTATTATATTATTGCTTCCTTCAAGTTGATAGAATGGGTGACGTTGGTCAACCGCTCTCAATCCTATGTGCATTTTGCCGTTGTCGAGTGTTGCTATAAAACGCAATTTACGACCTTGTGCTGCCACCTCTCTACGGCGTGCCTCAAATTTTGCATCAAGTTTTGGTATATCGCGCCAAAAATCATCAAGAGAACCGTCAAACATCTCATCGGGAATGAACAACTCTTTCTCTACATCGGCTTGCTCAACAGCATAACCCGACTCGCGTGCAAGGATTACCAACTTACGCAATACGTCTTGCCCGTTAAGGTCGAGTCTTGGATCAGGCTCGCTATATCCTGCATCTTTTGCCATTTTTATGGCTTTGCTCAATGGCACATCTTCGCTCAATGTGCTAAAGATATAGTTTAGTGTTCCCGACACAACTGCCTCAATGCGTAATATCTTGTCGCCACTATTCATCAATCCGTTTATGGTGCTGATGATAGGAAGTCCTGCTCCTACATTTGTTTCAAATAGGTATTTTACATCTCTTCGGCGCGCTGTCTCTTTTAGTGCAGCATAATTGGCATATGGCGATGATGCTGATACTTTATTGGCTGCTACCACCGACACGTTATGCTCTAATAGGTCGCGATATATTCCTGCTACGGCTTCACTTGCAGTACAATCGACAAATACCGAGTTAAAGATGTTCATCTTTATTATCTCATCGCGTATCACCTCAGGTGATGCTGCAAGTGTTGAATTCTCTAACTCTTCGGTGTAGTTCTCTAACGATATGCCATCGCGCGAGAATATACATTTGCGAGAGTTTGCTATTCCGCAGATATTCAGTTTCAACGATTTATCTTTTAAAAGTTTGGGCTGTTGTAGGCGTATCTGCTCCAAAAGGTCGTGTCCTACTGTTCCCACCCCTGTTACAAAGAGGTTTAACTCTTGAGCATCAGAGAGGAAGAATGAGTCGTGTATTACGTTCATCGCTTTGCGTAGGCTGTTATGCTCTATTACAAACGAGATGTTTGTCTCAGATGCTCCTTGCGCACATGCTATTACGCTTATACCGTTGCGACCAAGTATGTTAAAGAGTTTTCCTGCAATACCCGGGGTGTGTTTCATATTCTCGCCCACGATTGCTACAGTTGCAAGGTCGCGCTCGGCTTGTGCCTCACTTATCTCTCCCATTGCTATCTCTTGCTCAAACTCTTTGTTTAGCACTGCTACTGCTAAATCGGCATCGGCATTTTTAACAGCAAACGAGGTATTATTCTCCGACGATGCTTGCGATACCATAAATACGCTTATTCCCGATTTTGCAAGCGCGTTGAATATGCGCGAGTTAATTCCTATGATACCTACCATTCCCAATCCCGATACTGTTATCAAACAGGTGTCGTTGATTGATGATATTCCCTTAATGGGTTTTGACTCTCCGTCGGGTATCTGCTCAGTTATGAGTGTTCCGGGAGCTTCAGGGTTAAAGGTATTTTTAATTACTATAGGTATATTTTTGTGATATACGGGATATATTGTTGGTGGATATATCACTTTTGCACCAAAGTTACACAACTCCATAGCCTCTACAAAAGAGAGGTGCTTAATTACATACGAAGTTTTTATGGTACGAGGATCGGCTGTCATAAATCCGTCAACATCTGTCCAAATCTCAAGCATATCTGCTCCCAACTCCGACGCCAATATTGCTGCGGTATAGTCTGAGCCTCCACGTCCGAGGTTTGTTACATCGTTTGTGTTCATATCACTCGATATAAATCCCGGCACAAGCGACACCTTTGGCAATTTGGCAAACTTCTCTTTTATCAGTTTGCTTGTAAGGTCAAAATCAACTATATGTTTACCAAACTGAGTTTTGGTTTTTATAAATTCTCGAGAATCAAACCATACAGCATCATCAATTATATCGCTTATTATTCGCGATGATAATCTCTCTCCGTAACTTAATATAGTATTTAATGTCTTTTCCGATAGGTCTTTTATCAACGATACTCCTCGCATAATGTTTCCGAGTTCGTCGAGCATTGCTGCAACATCGTGTCGCACCGACTCTTGCTTGGCAGGCGCAACTGCCCCTGCTATTTGGTCAAAGTGGCGAGAGGCTATAATATCCATTATTTGCGTGTAATCAAGATTGCCCGTAGATGCAGTTTTAGCACATTCAATAAGTTTATCGGTTATGCCTCCTAATGCTGATACTACTACTATGCTCTCATCTTGTCGAGCCTCTACAATCTTTTTTACACACTTGATACTCTCAACTGTACCTACTGATGTTCCTCCAAATTTTAATACTTTCATCTCTTATATTGCTTGCACTCTTTTGGTGCATCTATTTTTTAAAAGTTTTAAAAAGCAAATATAATAATAAAATAGCATTAATCGGTTATAAACTATAAATAATAAGTTTTTTTTAATAATCATCTATCAGTTTTTAGTTATCGGCTCCGCCGCCCTACGGGTAGTTTTTAGTTGTTAGATTATGGGCAAATTCACAAAAAAAAGGAGATACACTTAAAAGCATATCCCCTTTGCAGTATTAAGTTCAAGTTGGTTTTTTATTTTGTAACAATTAAGGTGCGTAGCACCGTACAACTAAAAACTAACAACTATTTTATTAGAATATCATCTCTTGTAATACAAACCAACCTGCTCCTGCCAAGTAGCCTAACAATGCAAGTAGTGATATTTTTTTAAGATACCAACCAAAATTGATTTTCTCCAATCCCATTACAACTACTCCGGCTGCAGAACCGATAATCAACATACTGCCTCCTACTCCTGCACAGTATGCAAGGAAATGCCAAAATACTCCATCTATCACACAATATTGCAAGAATCCTGTTGCTCCGGCTTCTGCGATAGGATACATTCCCATTGCTGCTGCAACAAGTGGCACGTTATCTACTATTGATGATAATGCGCCTAATACAAGATTTATGATATATACATTACCAACATTTTCTGTTAAGTAGTTTGCTACATTTTTCAAGATGCCTACTTCTTGCAATACTCCTACAGCCAACAATATTCCCAAGAAAAACAGAATTGTTGCCATATCAATACGTTGCAATACACTGGGCACACGATGCTCTTCTGCTTTATCCAAACATTTTTTGTTATACATTAACTCTATGAATATCCATAATATGCTCAATGTCAATAACACTCCAATAAATGGAGGTAGGTGTGTTAGTGTTTTAAATACAGGAACAAGCAATAGTGCCAATACTCCCAATATGAATATCTGATTTCTTTCGCGGAATGTTACGCAACTCTCTTTTTTACACTCAGTATCTGCTGATATTGGTGACAACTCTCCTTTTAAATAGCGTGATGCCAATAATACCGGTACTGCCATTGATATGAATGATGGTATTATCAATGATGAAATAATAGGTACGGTTGTTACATTTCCTTTAACCCACAACATAATTGTTGTAACGTCACCAATGGGACTCCATGCACCTCCACTGTTTGCTGCAATAATAACCATACTTGCATAAATCCAACGATCTTTTTGGTCTGCAATTATCTTACGCAACAACATAACCATCACAATAGATGTTGTCAGATTGTCTAACACAGCAGACATAAAGAATGTTAGGATTGCCAAAATCCAAAGCAACTTAATCTTTTTGCGAGTTTTGATTTTATCGGTAATTACAGAGAATCCTCCGTGAACATCAATAAGTTCAACAATAGTCATTGCTCCCATAAGGAAGAACAAAATCTCCGCAATCTCTCCCAAGTGATGACGTATTGCTCCATGTTCGCTTACAAGTGCGTGAATATCAACATCAGGGAAGATATTACCATTTAAAACTCCTACTGCATACATTGTCCACAACGTCATACCAAGTAGTAGAGCAGATGCAGTTTTGTCTATTTTTAGCGGGTGCTCCAAAGCAATAGCCGCATAGCCCAAAATAAAGACAATTACAATTGCTATTTCCATACTGAAATTTTAATTTATTTGTGTTATTATATAATTACTGAAATTTTTCTTTAATTGGACTGCAAAGGTAGTGTAATATATTCTGAATTAAAAACTTTTGCCACATATTTTTAAGGTTAGATTGCAAAAAGTTGCCATTTATCAGTTTTTAGTTGTTTGATGTCAGATAACATTAAAAAGCTTGATATAAATAATGCAGATATGAAACTGAACACTGCAAACCCCAACACGCAGGTACAGTACCTGCACTCACAACAAAAAAAAGGGAGTGTCTAACAAGTTTTTTAGGCACTCCCTTTTTGTTAGAAGTTGTATAACAAGAGGGATTTCAAGGCTTGCGTAGCCCGAAAAAGCGGAGTTTACTCGGCGTAAATGAGCATTTTGAGGGCAAGCGTAACGC
>JAGBHI010000010.1 GCA_017935575.1 Bacteroidales bacterium
TATAAATGTATTACTTGCTGCAGCTGCTTATAACTTCAAAAGAGTAATGAGAACTCTTTTGGCTCTATTCAAAAAAATAAGCGAAACATTATATTGGAATAATGTTTCACTTAATTATTATATACACTCAAGTTTTTAAGGGTTGACTACGTAGCACCAACTAACAACTAAATGCTACTTGGTACTTCTCTTTATATAAATTCCGTATGCCAATACAACAACAAAACAGATTAAAGCAATATAGAATGATGAACGAACTGCAGCCTCTTCAAAACTATATGCCGATGATAGCAATCCGTTTAACCAGCCATTATCAATAAACATACCCATAATAGGAGTTATAACAGCTCCTCCTAAAATTGCCATGATCAAACCAGCTGCACCAAGTTTAACCTCATCACCCATACCATAAAGGGCAATACCGTAAATTGTTGGGAACATCAATGACATACAACCTGATATTGCAACAAGTGTCCATATTGATATCTCTGCAGGAAGATATATTGTACCTAAGCAAGTAAATATACCGCCAACTGCAAATATTGACAACATTACAGAGGGGTTAAATCGGCGTAACAATGCTGTACAGATCCAACGACATACAATAAACAATATTATTGCATAAAGATAGTACTCAGCAGCTGTTGCCTCAGTCATTCCACCACCAAAAACTGTCATTGCATATTTTACGGTCCAAGTCCAGACTGTAATTTGTAAACCTACATAGAAGAATTGTGCAACAACACCCCAATAGTAACGAGGTAGTTTTATCAATTTTTTAAATGATGATACTATATTTAAATCACCCTCTTCTGATTTATTTTCGGGGCGTTTAAAGAAATAGAAAAAGACCCATATTATAAGTGCAATGGCTACCAAACCAACATAAGGTACACACACCCATAATAGTTCGTTATTCTGAATTGCATCTAATGCAGAGGGCTCCATTCCTATACGCTCCTCGTATGTTGCAGGATTTAAGTTGGCAAGAATCAAATATTTTGCCAAAAATATACCTGTAAGAGAGCCAAGAGGATTAAATGCTTGTGCAAAGTTTAGACGTTGAATTGACGTCTCCTTTGCTCCTAAAGAGATAACATAAGGGTTACAAGTTGTCTCCAAAACTGAGAGTCCGCATGCCAAAACAAATATTGAGACAAGGAACATATCGTAACTTTGAATCATTGCAGAGGGTATATAGCCCAATGCTCCAACAATATATAATCCCAAGCCAACCAATACTCCTACTCTGTACGAAAATTTCTTTATAATTATTGCAGCAGGAATAGCCAATACTGCATAAGCTCCGTAAAAGGCTATCTGAACATACGAAGAGTCAACAGCCGACATCATAAATATTTTACCAAATGCAGGCACAAGGTTGTCTGTCATATTATTCAGCAATCCCCACAATACAAAACACGATACCAACATTATAAACGGAGCAAGTACCGCCTTTTCAACTACTTTAATTTTATCCTTTGTCATTATTTATATTTTTATGGTTTGAATATTTTTAGTTCCATTCCCTTACCTTTTAAAATCAAAGGGTTCTCTTTTGAAAGTTCGCCTGCAGCCATCGCCTGAATTTTAATATTGCCAATTGCTGTAGCCTCAACAGGACCTGCAACAACTTTGCAACCTGTTTTTTGAGCAGTAAGTTTATTCAACAAACCATTTTGTGAGCCACCTCCTACAATATATATAGTTTTAATAGCTCTGCCTGTTGATTGCTCCAGCTCGGTTTTTACCTTTGCATATTCAGTTGCAAGCGACTGACAAACCAAGCGCATATAATCGCCTTGTGTTTGTGGTACCTCTTGTGAAGTTTCAATACAATAACCGTTTATGGCTTCAATCATGCTCTTAGGAGCAGTAAAACGGCTATCGGTTACATCAATTACACTTTTACAGGTTGAATTTTCACCCTCAACAACCATTTTTGAGTAATCACACTCCATTCCCTTTGCACTCCACTCTTTTACAAGCGATTGAAGAAGCCACAATCCTGTAATGTTCTTCAGCAGACGAATATCGCCCGAAACTGCACCTTCATTAGTAAAGTCTGAAGCTAAAACTTCGGGAGTAAGCAGAGGCGAAGGTGTTACCATACCCATAAGCGACCACGTTCCTGAACTTATGAAAGCCCATTCATCATCGTCGGCAGTTATGGCAGCTAAGGCTGATGCTGTATCATGAGAGCCTACTGCTATAACTGAAGCATTACCACCTAATTCTTCTTGAATATTATCAGTTAAACGTCCTATTTCTGTTCCCGGCAAAACCACCTCTTGCATCAAATTCTTAGGTAAAGAGAGTGTATTAAAAATAGTATCGTCCCATTTTCGTCTTACAGAGTTTAACATCTGAGATGTTGATGAAATAGTATATTCGTTTACCGCTTTACCTGTCAAGAAGTAGGCAAACAAATCGGGCATAAACAATAGTTTTGAAGCACTCTTTAAAGCAACATCATTTTCTAACACTGCACTATATAACTGAAATACAGTGTTTATCTCCATAAATTGATTACCTGCAAGCGAAAAGAATTTATCTTTTGGCAACTTTGCAAAGGCCTTATCAAGAATTCCTGCCGTACGAGAATCGCGATAACATACAGGATTTGAAATTAAACGACCATTTTCATCTATTAAGCCATAATCAACGCCCCAAGTATCAATACCAATACTCTTTATATCCGAACCGTATTTTTCAAAAGCCTTTTTAATTCCTGTTTTAAGTTCTTCATAAAGCGAAAGGAAGTCCCAATATACTCTACCTCCCAAATTAATTTGTCGGTTAGGGAAACGGTGTATTTCATCAAGAGATAGCTCTCCCTTATTAATACAACCTACTATAACCCTTCCACTTCCTGCTCCAAAGTCAGCAGCTATATAATACATATCAAGAATATTTTAAATGAATACAGGAGAAGATTATCCTCTCCTGTACTTAAAAATTTAATCTGTAATTTTTCCTAAAACGTATTTGTCAAGATCTTTAATCTCTTGCTCAGTTAGTACATTATAATCCATTCCCGATTGAACGATTATTCTGCAAGCCATCTCAAAGAACATTGCTTTTTCAAATGCAGAATTAAAATCTTTACCGCAAACAACTTGACCATGATTTGTCAAAAGACAAGAATCATGATCTTTCAAAGCCTCAACAACAGCCTGAGCAAGTTCGGGAGAACCCGGACGGTAATATGGAACTACCGGTATCTCTTTACCAACGTGGCAAGGAACCTCAGCAGTTACATTAAAGTTTGTAGGTTTATTCTTCATGCAGGCAACAGTAGTTGCATACTCTGATTGGAAGTGTAAAACTACATTTGCATCGGGTCTCTCACGCAATACACCTAAATGGAAACCATGCTCCATTGATGGTTTAATACCGTTTAAAGATGTTCCGTCAGCAATATTTAAAACTGCAATTTTCTCTTTTTGGATTGTAGGAAGCCATGAACCTGTTCCCGAAATCATAACTTTATCGCCAATTCTCCACGACATATTACCACTACTGCATAACATCAACTGTTCGTTACCTGCGCGGTGTGCCGCATTCATAAACTCCTGAAATTGAGCATCTGTTATATTTTCCATTATAATATCTTTTTATATAGTTCTTTAATAGTTGCCTCGTCAATATCTCTTGGGTTACCGGGGGTACATACATCTGCTATAGCAGAAGCAGCCAAAGCATCAATATCTTTTTCCGTAATACCCAACTCTCCGAGAGTTTGAGGTATTCCAACCTTTATTGACAGAGCCTTAACAGCCTCAACGGCAGCATCGGCAGCCTCATCAACACTCATACCATCTTTATAAACCTTCATAGCCTTAGCAATCTCAACATACTTCTCGGCAGCCGCAGGTTTATTATACTCCATAATAGTTGGTAACAATACAGCGTTTGCTACACCATGAGGTATATCAAATATAGCACCCATAGGGTGAGCCATTCCGTGAACAACACCAAGACCAACATTTGAGAATGCCATACCTGCTACATATTGACCAAGAGCCATTGCCTCACGAGCCTTAACGTTAGTAGGTTCTTCAACAGCAATAGGCAAATTCTCTGCTATAATTTCAATAGCTTTTATCTCAAACATATCGCTCAACTCCCATGCACCTTTAGTAATCAAACCTTCAATGGCGTGAGTAAGAGCGTCCATACCTGTAGCCGCAGTCAAACCTTTAGGAAGAGAATACATCAATTCGGCATCAATAACAGCCACAATAGGTATATCGTTAGGGTCAACACATACCATCTTCTTTTTATTCTCCTCGTCGGTAATAACATAGTTTATTGTAACCTCTGCAGCAGTTCCGGCAGTTGTAGGAACAGCGATAATGGGCACTGAACGTTTTTTTGTAGGAGCTACACCCTCCAACGATACTACATCGGAGAACTCAGGATTATTTGTTATTATACCAATAGCTTTGGCAGTATCAATTGAAGAACCACCGCCGATAGCCAAAATAAAATCGGCACCAGAGTCAGCAAAGGCTTTTAAACCGCTCTTAACGTTTGCAACTGTAGGATTTGGTTTTACCTCATCAAATATCTCAAAAGGTATGTTTGCTTTAGTCAATACATCTGAAACTTTTGCGGCAACGCCAAATTGGACTAAACTTTTATCAGTTACAATAAGAGCTTTATTCAATCCTTTGCGTACAACCTCTTCGGCAATAGCCTCGCGCGAACCTGCGCCAAAATATGCTGTTTCGTTTAAAACAAATCTTCTTGTCATGATATATAAAATGTTTATAACGTAAAATGTGTGTGCCAACTATTATGACACACACTATTTAAAAGTTCAATTATTTATACATTGGTCCGTAAGCAGCGCAAGCGCGATAATCTTGACCCTCTTTATCCATACCGAATGCGTTCCATGCCGAAGGTCTGAAAATCTTCTCTTCAGGAACATTGTGCATTGAAACAGGTATGCGTAAGATTGAACATAGAGTTATAAGGTCGGCACCAATATGTCCGTAAGATATTGCACCGTGATTAGCACCCCAATTATTCATTACATCATATGCCGATTTGAATGCACCTTCGCCTGTGCAACGTGGAGCGAACCATGTACATGGCCAAGTATAATCGGTACGTTTCCATAGAATATCAGATACATTATCGGGCAATTTAACAGTCCAACCCTCAGCTATTTGAAGTGTGGGACCAAGACCTTTTACAAGATTTAAACGAATCATTGTTACAGGCATTTGCTCCTCAGTAATAAAGCGAGATGAGTAACCACCACCGCGGAAGTAACCCAAATCGGCAGGATTCCATGTTGTTGCATTTAAGATAGCCTCTTGATCAGCCTCTGTTACGTTCCACCACTCTTTCATAATAGGGTTACCATTCTCATCTTTAGCCAAACCACAAGCATCAAGACATGCTGCTCCTGAATTAATCAAGTGGATAAATCCGTCAGACTCTTTAGCTTTACCCTCTATATCGTAACCTGTAGCTTTTTTAACAGCCTCAGGACTCCAATATGTACGAACATCAGCAAATATTTGAGCGCGGTTAGTAAGAAGTTTCATAAACAACATACCAATACCGTTTAAAACATCATTTTCTGTTGCAAGAATATATGGTTCGCGAGCACCGTCCCAATCGAACGAAGTATTTAACATGGCCTCGGGGAAGTCGCAGTTGGGGTAGAAATCGGTCCATTGACGTTGACCTTGGAAACCTGCAGCAATAGCATTGTGTCCAACTTTCTCCTCTTCACAACCTTCTGGTAGATTTTGATTACCATTCATCAAATCTTTTATGATAACCATCATCTTAACAACAAACTCCCAATCGGCATCTTTCTCCTCGCGAGTTTTTTGCAAAGAGTCGGGATTTTTATCAAAGCCCTCTTTACATTTAGCTTTTGTCCATGCAAGAGCTTTTTCATACTCAGCTTTATCGTATATACCGTTAGTCATGCGGCGGATAATCTCAACCTCATCAACCGACTCAACACGCATACCTAAGTACTCTTCAATGAAAGCGGGGTCAATAATTGAACCACCAATTCCCATACATATTGAACCTATTTGCAAATATGATTTACCGCGCATTGATGCGGCAGCAATAGCTGCACGACCAAAACGTAAAAGTTTCTCTTTTACATCTTCGGGTATCTCGGTATCATCAGCATTTTGAACATCGTGTCCGTAAATTCCGAAAGCAGGACGACCTTTTTGTGTATGAGTAGCCAAAACCGATGCCAAATATACAGCTCCCGGACGCTCAGTTCCATTAAAGCCCCAAACACCTTTAATTGTCATAGGATCCATATCCATTGTCTCAGCTCCATAGCACCAACAAGGAGTAACGGTAAGAGTAACATCAACTCCAGCCTTTTTAAACTTCTCGGCACAAGCGGCAGCCTCACCAACACGACCAATTGTTGTATCTGCAATAACAACTTTAACAGGGTCGCCATTGCTGTAACGCAAATTCTCTTCAAACAATCGTGCGGCAGATTTTGCCATATTCATTGTTTGCTCCTCAAGCGACTCTCTTACTTTCAACTCTCCTCTTCGTCCGTCAATGGTGGGACGAATACCAATTACAGGATAATCTCCTACTAATCTGCTCTTTGCCATGATCTTATGGTTTTATATTTTAAAATTTAAATTATATACAATATATGCATATTATATTAGCAGTTGCTAAGTTAAAATAAAGTTTATAAAAATGCAACCAATATATCAAAGTAATTTCAAATTAATTTTTAATGTAATTACGAAGCTACAAAGAGTAGTTTTATATCCTTTTTATAAAAATAAATTAGTATCTTCGCAAAATGTATAATAGTAGCTATATAGTTTGAATTATCAGATGATTAAATATATATACAGAGCATTAATAATTGTACTTTTATTATGTTCAACCACAATATCAAAAGCTCAAAACCCCAAACATGAAATACGAGGGGTGTGGCTGACTACAATTTATGGTTTGGACTGGCCGAAAAAATCTGCATCAAACAGTAGCGAAGCAGAAAAACAGAAAGCTGAGCTTTGTAAAATATTTGATATGCTTAAAGAGATGAATATGAATACCGTATTCTTTCAAACAAGACTCAGAAGCGACGTATTATACAACTCTGATATTGAACCATACAACGCCATTATGACAGGAGTAAGAGGCAAAAAGCCATCATACGATCCTCTTGCTTTTGCTATTGAAGAGTGCCACAAGAGAGGGCTACAATGTCATGCTTGGATTGTGTGCATGAACGTTGGAAGCGAAAAAGCTGTGAAATCTCAAGGAGCCACTTCACTGCCAAAACAACGTCCTGAAATTTGCAAAAAATACCAAGGTGAATGGTATCTTAATCCCGGAGAACCCGAAACATGTTTTTACCTGACAGATATAGTTAGTGAGATAATCAAGAAATACAGAGTTGACGGTATTCATCTTGATTATATACGTTACCCTGACCGTGCTCACGACTTCCCCGACAACGACACATATAAGAAGTATGCGAAACAGGGAGAGAGCCTAAAAGAGTGGCGAATAAACAATATTAATAAAATTGTATATTCAATATTCGATGTTGTAAAAAAACATAACCCTGAGATTATGGTAAGCAGTGCCGTATTGGGCAAACGCGATAACCATAGCATATACTCATCAATGGGTTGGAGCGGTATTGAAGCAGTATATCAAGATGTAGCTGCTTGGCTTAAAGCCGGCAAACAAGATTTTGTTGCACCTATGATGTACTATAATAATTGCGACTTTTACCCCTTTGCAAAAGATTGGGTAAAACATAGTAATGGCTACCCTATTGTTGCAGGGCTGGGTGCATACCGTTTGAACAAAAGCGACGGCAATTGGAGTTTAAGAGATATTATGCCTCAAATTTATGAATGCAGAGAGTTTGGAATTGCAGGAAGTTCGTTTTACCGAATGCGACAAATTGAAGAGAATGCAAAGGAGATATCAACACATTTAAAAGCCGAAACATACTCCACTCCTGCCCTATTTCCTCCTATGAAAAATCATAAACAAAAAGATGATGTGTTGCCATATAATTTGAATATATCATATGAAAATGATGGCTCAAAAACAATAACTTGGGAGAGTGACGGCAATGTAAAATATTACACCTTATACTCATCTGACACTTACCCTGTTGATATAGACAAAGTTGAAAACATATTGGAACCTCGCTTAAAAAGTAACAAATACAAACACTATGGTTCCGACCTATATTATGCAGTAACAGCAACAAACTCATACTATTACGAAAGCGAAGAGGCTCAGCAACTTCGTCCTTCACTCACATTTAAAGAGAATGAAAAAATTATTATTCCCGACAATAAACTAAATTCATGTAAAAACGTAAGCATATACACACCTTCAAACACATGTGTTTACTATACCAAAGAGCTAAACGAAAGTAATAGACCTATCTTAGAGAGAGGTATATACCAATTAAAAATTACATATAGCGACTTTGTTGAAATTTATCCGCTTATAATTAACTAACTATAATAAAAGACTATGAAACCATTAAAATTTGAAGACATTCTTAAACCCGTTATCTGGGGAGGAAATGAGATTTGTAAATTCAAAGATGTTTCTCCAAAATTAGAGGGCATTGGAGAGAGTTGGGAAATTTCTCAAGTTGAAGGAAATGTTTCGGTTGTTGCCGAAGGAGAGTACAAAGGAGCAACCTTAACAGAGGTTATGGAAAAAGAGGGCGTTGCCCTTTTAGGAAAACATGTTGTTGAGCGTTTTGGTAAAGATTTTCCTTTGCTAATAAAATTTATTGATGCAAGAGATTATCTATCAATACAAGTTCACCCCGACGATACACTTGCTAAAGAGCGTCATAACTCATTTGGTAAAACAGAGATGTGGTATGTAATTTCAGCAGCAGAGGGAGCAGGTTTATACTCAGGTTTCTCACAAGAGATTACTCCCGAGGAGTATGTTGAACGTATTGAAAATAACACAATCACCGACGTACTTCAATTTCATGAAGTTAAGAGCGGTGATGTATTCTTCTTGCCTGCAGGTAGAGTTCATGCAATAGGAAAAGGCATATTCATTGCCGAAATTCAACAAAACTCAAATATCACTTATCGTATTTACGATTACAACCGTAAAGATAAAAACGGTAATGGCAGAGAGCTTCATACCGAACTTGCAAAAGATGCTATCGACTACAAACTATATAGCGACCTTAAAACAGAATATACTCCCAAATTAAACGAAGGGGTAAAACTTGCAGAGTGCGAATACTTCTCAACAAGCGTATTGGACATTGATGGCTCTGTTGACTATAAATTGA
>JAGBHI010000081.1 GCA_017935575.1 Bacteroidales bacterium
AGTTGAACTTCTTACCGAAAACTCTACAACTGATGGTAATGGTTTTGAACTTCCTTCCGACCGTCACCCCTATGTGATAATGGTTGTTGGTGTTAACGGAGTTGGAAAAACAACTACAATCGGAAAACTTGCACACCAATTTAAAAAAGCAGGGAAGAAAGTATATTTAGGTGCAGCCGATACTTTCCGTGCTGCGGCAGTTGAGCAGTTGGATATCTGGGGCGAGCGCGTAGGAGTTCCCGTTATAAAACAGGGAATGGGTAGCGATCCTGCATCTGTGGCATTTGATACACTATCTTCGGCAAAGGCAAACGATGTCGATGTGGTAATCATTGATACAGCAGGACGTCTTCATAACAAAGTGGGATTGATGAACGAACTTTCAAAAATCCGCAGGGTTATGGATAAAGTAGTTCCCGGCGCTCCCGATGAAGTATTACTTGTATTAGACGGCTCAACAGGACAAAATGCTTTTGAGCAGGCAAAACAGTTTATGGCAGCAACAGAGATAAATGCACTTGCTGTAACAAAACTTGATGGAACTGCAAAGGGTGGAGTAGTAATTGGAATATCAGACCAATTTAAAATCCCTGTAAAATATATAGGCTTAGGCGAGGGTATTGATGATCTTCAACCATTCAATCGCAAGGCTTTTGTTGATTCTCTCTTTAACGATAAAGATTAACCAATATGCAAAAGAACCGCATTGATATAATAACACTCGGTTGCTCAAAGAACCTTGTTGATTCAGAAAAATTGATGAAGCAGTTCAGTTCGTTGGGTTACGAAGTGTATCACGACTCAAACGATGTTAAAGGCGAGGTGGTTGTTATAAATACGTGCGGGTTTATTGGCGATGCAAAAGAGGAGTCGATAAATATGATTCTTGAATTTTGCCAGGCCAAAAAAGAGCGAAAAATAAAACGACTCTATGTAATGGGTTGCCTATCGCAACGCTATACTAAAGAGTTAATTGATGAGATACCCGAGGTTGATGGCTTCTTCGGAAAGTTTGATTGGGAGAAGATAGTTGCAGAAGTAGGAGGCAAGTATGATGAGAGTTTGGCAAATAGCCGAGAGCTTACAACCCCATCGCATTACGCTTACCTTAAAATAGCCGAGGGGTGTAATCGTTCATGTGCATATTGTGCAATACCTATTATTACAGGTAAATATAAATCGCGTCCAATTGAAGATTTGGTCAAAGAGGCACAAGGACTTTCTGCTATGGGAGTAAAAGAGTTACAACTCATTGCGCAAGACCTTACATATTACGGATTAGACATATATAAATCGTACCAACTCCCTAAACTTGTTGAGGAGTTATCAAAAGTAGAGGGTATAGAGTGGATACGTCTGCACTACGCTTATCCCGCACATTTCCCTTACGAGCTGTTGCCTGTGATGGCACAAAACAGTAAAGTGTGCAAATACCTTGATATTGCATTACAGCACATTAGCGACAATATGCTAAGTCGTATGCACCGTAATGTAACCAAGCAACAAACCTACGAACTTATTGAACGCATACGAAAAGAGGTTCCCGGCATACATTTGCGAACAACTTTAATGGTAGGTTTTCCCGGCGAAACAGAACAAGATTTTGCCGAACTTATGGAGTTTGTAAAGTTTGCCCGTTTTGAACGTATGGGAGCATTCACCTACTCCGAAGAGGAGGGAACATACTCAGCCGAAAACTATACCGATGATATCCCTGAAGATGTAAAGCAAAATCGTTTAGATAGGCTTATGGCATTACAAGCTGAGATATCTGCCGATATAAATGCACAAAAAGAGGGACAAACATTAAAGGTTATAATTGACCGAGAGGAGGACGATTATTATATAGGTCGTACTCAATTTGACTCTCCCGAAGTTGACCCCGAAGTTTTGATATCAAAAGAAAAAACTCTGCAAATAGGCGAGTTTTACACTGCAAAAATAATATCATCTTCAAATTACGAACTATTTGGTTCTGTCAATTAAAATGCCATGACAAGGCAAATTGAAATAGAGGAGGCGATAAGGGTGGCAATAGATAATAATTTGCCATTCTATGCATATCGCAAACCCGATGAAGATATAGAGTTTGGGCTTCAACTATCCCCTTTGTGTGAGCGCAAGAGTGGCGAAAAAGGATTTGTAGTATCTCCATTTCTGCAAACACCTGAAATTCCAAATCTATTCATAAAACAAGAGTATTCCTTAAATAACTTTCCTGTCAACATACAAAAACGAGAGGTTATTTACCCTGCCGAGAATACTGAAATAGAGTTCTCGCAATATAAAGAGTCAGCATCAAAACTTATAGCAGATATGGAGCAGGGAAGATACCAAAAGGCGGTACTATCTCGCACCATAGGTTTTAAAATTGATGCACACGAAAAGGCTCCCCAATGGTTTTTGTCGTTATGTAATAACTATCCAAATGCCTATATATACATATTCTCAGTACCTCAAATAGCAACATGGATTGGAGCAACACCCGAAAAACTTCTGGAGTATGACGGAGATAGAGTAACAACTATGGCATTGGCAGCAACACGCCGAGCAGATGAACTCCGCGATTTTACCCCAAAAGAGGAGCGTGAACAGCAGATAGTTGCAGAATATATAATAGATAAGTTTAACGAAATTGCTTTACAATCAAGTCCCTCTCCACGCTTTGTAAAGAAGGCAGGACCTGTTGAGCATCTATGTAATATAATATCAGCAACAGGTGTTGCTTATGATAAAGCCCAACAACTTATAGCTCTTTTGCACCCAACTCCGGCGGTAGCAGGAACACCTCTTAATATGGCTTTAGATGCTATCTCTAAAGCAGAAAAACGCCCTCGAAGATACTATTCGGGATATTTAGGTGAGGTAGAAGAGAACAACACATTTAGTTTATTTGTAAATTTGCGAAGTATGGAGATATTTCCAGACCGAGTTCAGCTATATGTAGGAGGGGGATTAACCTCTCAATCGCAAGTTGAAGCGGAGTGGAACGAAACAGAGCATAAGGCACAAACCCTGCTTAAAACCATTAAAGGCCAATTATCAAATGACAACAGATAAGAGACAGGTTAGAATTCTTTTAGAGATATTAAAGCAACGAGGAGTTGAAGATTTTATAATCTCGCCCGGTTCGCGTAACACTCCCATAGTAATAGGAGTGGCGCGAGACAAGAATTTTAAATCGAGAGTTATAATAGATGAACGCTCTGCTGCTTTCGTTGCCTTAGGATTATCAGCGCAAATCTCAAAACCGGTTGCATTGGTCTGCACTTCAGGAACAGCGGTGCTTAATTATGCCCCTGCAATAGCTGAGGCATATTATCGTAATGTTCCCTTAATTGTTATAACTGCCGACCGAGAACCAGAGGTAATTGACCAAAACGATAGCCAAACCATAAGACAACATAGTGTCTATGCCAACTATATAAAATATTCGTGTACGTTGCCATGTGAAGTTAGAGATGAGGCAGACGAGGCAAATACCATACAGCAAATAACTTTTGCAATAGACAAAGCATTAACTCCCGATAGAGGTCCTGTGCATATAAACGTGCCACTCAGAGAACCACTCGCAGGGTTAGCCCCAAGTGAGCCATTAAAGATAAATATACCTCAACAAGAAATAAAACAAAAGAGTATAAGCATTGAGCAACAACAAGAGCTGGTAACAAAAATATCGCAATACAAAAAAGTTATGTTGTTGGCATCGTTTGCCGAGCCTGATGCCGAACTCAATAAATCGCTATCGCAGTTGGTAAAACTGCCTCAAGTTGTATTGCTTACCGAAACAATCTCAAATATAAACGTAGAGGGGGCAATAACAACAATTGACCGTACACTTACACAATTAAACGATAGTAA
>JAGBHI010000011.1 GCA_017935575.1 Bacteroidales bacterium
GCGTTACGCTTGCCCTCAAAATGCTCATTTACGCCGAGTAAACTCCGCTTTTTCGGGCTACGCAAGCCTTGAAATCCCTCTTGTTATACAACTTCTAACAAAAAGGGAGTGCCTAAAAAACTTGTTAGACACTCCCTTTTTATGTAAGATAATATTTCTTATTTCTCAGCAGTGGGAGCAATAAGTTTGTAGCCCTTACCGTGGATATTTATAATCTCAATTTGTGGGTCTTCTTTCAATAATTTACGAAGTTTAGTAATATAAACGTCCATACTGCGAGCGTTAAAGTAATTGTCGTCAACCCAGATGGTTTTTAAAGCAAAGTTGCGCTCTAAAATATCGTTCATATGGTTGCATAACAATGACAATAGCTCTGACTCCTTAGTGGTAAGTTTAGTAACATTATTCTCAATAGAAAGAGTCTGCTTTTGAGTGTCAAAAGTAAAGTTACCCAATTTGTATGTAGTAGCCTCTTTAAGTTTTTTGCCTTTAACACGACGTAAAATAGCCTCAATTCTTAATACCAACTCTTCCATGCTGAAAGGTTTGGTAATGTAATCATCAGCACCAATTTTGAAGCCTTCTAAAATATCCTCTTTAAGAGCCTTTGCTGTAAGGAAAATAATGGGTACCTCACTATTTGCATTACGTATCTCTTGAGCAAGAGTAAAACCATCTTTTTTAGGCATCATTACATCTAATATACAAAGGTCGTAAGTCTCTTTCATAAATGCTTTATAACCGCATTCGCCGTCGGGGCAAAGGTCGGTAGCATAACCCTTGGCTTGTAAGTACTCTCTTAATAACATACCAAGATTCTCATCATCTTCACAAAGTAAGATTCTCAATTTTTCGTCCATAATTAATCAGTTTTAATTAAAGGTAAAACAATTATAAATTTAGTTCCAATATTCAATTCACTTTCGGCATGGATTGAACCCTTTAGGTCCTCTATGATTTTTTGCACATAAGCAAGTCCCAAGCCAAAACCTTTTACGTTATGTACATTACCTGTTGATACGCGGTAAAACTTGTCAAATATCTTTTTCAGATCCTCTTTTTTTATACCAATACCGTTATCTTCAATCTCAATCTCAACTTTACCATTTACAACTCTTGTCTCAATATGCAATTTAAGAGCTCTACCTTCATATGCATATTTTAGAGCATTGTCAAGCAAGTTAAAGATAACATTGGTAAAGTGCATCTCATCAACCTCAACCAAAGTGTTCTCGTCGCAAAGGTGCGAATCAATTTGTCCGCCCAACTTCTCAACCTTGAGAGTAAATGTGTTTATAACGTTGCTTATAACTTTATTTGCCTCAACAAGAGAAAGACGCATCATAACTCTATGCTTTTCAAGTAGCGACATCTGTAATACCTTGTCAACCTGAAATCTCAATCGGCTCGATTCGTCTGTTATTACCTTAGCAATATGCTCTGTCATTGTGGGGTTTTTAGCTACCGATTGGTCTTTAAGCATTTGAGCTGCAAGCGATATGGTTGATATCGGGGTTTTAAACTCATGCGTCATATTATTAATGAAGTCGGTTTTCATATCTGTCAACTTCTTTTGGCGCAAAGCAACCGTAATGGTAAATATAAATGTAAATAACATTACCAACGTAAAGATGAACGAGGTTGCCATAAAGCTAACCGACTGCAATATATATTTTGATTGAGTAGGGAAGTATATCTTTATATAGTTTAGCCTGTCGGGAGCATCGTTTGGGAATATTATTTGAGAGTAAACCGTATTATCTGCAGTAGGAGCATAACCTTGACTGCGGTATAATAATTTACCATGACCATCAACAATTGCATATTTAAAAACAAGGTTTAAGTCGTTGTTTAAAAGTTCTGCTCTTAAATAACTCTCCAACTGTCTTGTATCAATCCTCTCTAATATAGGTTGAAGGCTTGCTGTGTTTAAAATCTTAAGAACAACATCGTTAAGCAGTCCCTTTTGATACATATATTGTTTTTTCAAAAGTTCTTGCATTCCCATATATCTTTTGGCAACGTATGGGATATTTGCTCTCTCTGAATTAGACTCTTTAAATAAATCTTGCTGTTTAGGTAATTTAAGTTTTAATGAATCTGATGAGAGTTCGCTAAACTCTGATATAAACCCTCCGGCGCTCGAGAAATTATTCTTTCCAAACTCAAACAATATTAATCTCCTTTGGTTTTCCTCTAATCCCTCTTGAAGATATCTTATTGATTCGTCTCGCTCCAAAGCTTCAGACACATCGTATAAGCTACGCTTTACTGCAAGAGAAAATTGCTCTTTACGAATTTCTATAAGATTGTCCATATAGCTTATTTGCAGGTAAAGCAAACCTACAAATGTAACAGCCATTACAGCAACTAACACCCATATTGTGGACTTTCTCATAGCTCTATTTAATTAATAGTTCAGTTTTACGATGTTTTCAAATTATTTGGTTAAATCTATAACCTCTAAACAAAAATTAAAGATTATTGTTTAAAATATCTACCAAATATTTTAACAACTCGATGCGAATTTAACACTCAAATCTTAAATATGCAACCATTTAACATAAAAAATTCATCGTATTAACTAATATTAACTAAAAAATAACAGTCACATACTTTAACGTACGTGGCTATTTATAAAGAAAGTTTTTAGTTGGTAGAGATATTAGTCCTATTGGTCTAATTAGCCTAATTGGACCAATTAGTCGTATAAGAGAACCGGAGTTGCACTTTGTAAAGAGTAGCTCCTCCCCTTTTTTTAGGGGAGGTGGCTGTAAGACGGAGGGGTTATATATTCTACCCCTACCCCCTGCGGAAGAGTTTTACTCCCTCCGTCGTGCAGGGCACTGATTTCCTCCGTCGCATATGGGTACATGCTCCCCATACTGCGGTCGGATTAACATTCAGTTAATCCTATTTGCTAAAGCAAA
>JAGBHI010000082.1 GCA_017935575.1 Bacteroidales bacterium
AACCGTAAATTGGCTTATATCATTTTCGGAGTAATAATACTAATTGGTGGAGTATCTCTTGCAACACAAGGTTTAGATAAAGGTATTGAGTTCTCAGGAGGTCGCAACTATGTTATCCGTTTTGATGAGAAAGTAAATACTCAAGAGTTAGGAGCGATGCTTCGTCCTCAATTTGAAGAGGGAACAGCTGTATCGGTAATCACTATAGGTGGAGAAAATCAAGTTCGTGTATCAACTAACTATCGTATAGCAGAAAACGACGAGTCAATTGATAACGAGATAATAGAGAAACTTTATACAGGGTTGCAACCCAAACTTGGAGATAAAACTTTAGAACAATTTGAGACTGAAAGTATTCAAAGTGTTCAAAAAGTAGGACCAAGTATTGCAGAGGATATTACTCGCGGCGCAATTTGGGCAGTTATCTTCTCTCTAATAGCTATTGCTTTGTATATCTTAGTACGTTTCCGCGATGTAGCATTTAGCGTTGGAACATTGATAGCGTTGACATTTGATGCAGTATTTATTTTGGCATTCTACTCATTGTTTAGCGGATTACTTCCATTCTCAATGGAGATAGACCAAGCTTTCATTGCTGCGATATTGACAGTTATCGGTTACTCAGTTAACGATAAAGTGGTTGTGTTTGACCGTATTCGTGAGGAGACAGGTCTATACCCAAAACGTCAAAAATTGATGTTGTTCAACAAAGCATTGAACTCAACATTGTCTCGTACAATAAATACATCACTAAGTACATTCTTAGTCCTTGTATGTATATTTGCTTTGGGTGGAGATACAATTCGTAGCTTTATTTTTGCAATGGCAATTGGTGTCCTTTCAGGAACATTATCAACTCTATTCTTGGCAGTTCCAACTGCTTATGAAATGTTGAGCAAAAAAGATAAAGCAACTGAAGAGTAATAAATTTTCTTACCATAATATATTTGAAAAATAGAGTGCAAAAGTAATTTTGCACTCTATTTTTTTTGCTTTAGCTTCGCTACTTTTAAAGAGTTTTGCATGGCAAATACTTCGTCTGCCTTTCGCAGTACATTGCACGGCGAAAGAGATACATGGTATTGGCTCAAGAGGTTGCAAAGAAACAGATTGCGGTAAATGCTGTAGCTGTATGATTGAGCCTTAATATTGAAAACAACACAGAAGTATGTCAATTATGTACACCGCCTTTTGTTGCAACTCCGTTTTTATTATAAAATTTAGCCTAATTTGACACGTCAAATTAGGCTAATATCTAACAGCTGACAACTGTCGGCTATTTTCTCTCTTCCGGATAACTTATGCGGGGGTGGTAAACTGCCTCTAAGCGTTCAATCAATACTTTACGTATCTCTGTTACATCGCGGAATGTAAGAGGTGTTTCTGATAATTGTCCGTCAGCCATAACATCGTCAATTGTGCTGTTTACAATGCGACTTATGGCTTCGTGTGTGTACTCTTTTAACGAACGTGATTTTGCCTCAATTATGTCGGAGATCATCAATATGCCCTCCTCTTTTGTTCGTGGTTTGGGACCTCCGTATGTAAATAACTTTTCGTCAATCTCTTCGTTGGGGTGCTCATTCTTATACATTGTATAAAAATATTTGGCTTTGCTAACTCCATGGTGTGTTGCTATAAAGCCTTTTATTGATTCGGGCAGGCTATATTTTTTAGCAAGTTGTAGCCCTTCTGTTACGTGTGATATTATGATACGGGCACTCTCTTTATACGAAAGATTGTCGTGCGGGTTTATGCCATGTTGGTTCTCTGTAAAGAACATGGGATTGGTGCTTTTACCTATATCGTGGTAAAGAGCTCCTGTTCGTACAAGTAGTGCGTTTGCCCCTATTGCATTGGCAGCTTCGGCTGCAAGGTTGGCTATCTGAGTTGCATGTTGGAATGTGCCCGGACATTTTAATGACAACTCTTTTAATAGGGGAGAGTTGAGGTCGCATAGCTCAACAAGCATTACATTTGAGGTAAATCCCCATGCTTTCTCTATCATATATACAAACAGGTATGTAAAGAGTAACATAAAGCAGTTTATTCCCAAATATATAAACATATCGGGGTTTAGTTTATTGAAACTGCCTTCACTCATTAGCATGTAGCCTATATATGTTAAGCAATATGCTACAAATACCAATACCACACTACGGAACATTTGAGAGCGTTTTGTTAACTCTTTTAGGGAGTCAATAGCTGTCATGCTTACAATTATCTGTAACAATACATACTCAATCGGGAATGGCGATGCTGAACAACAAAGCATTATGGCTACAAGACTTGCGTATAAGGCTGTACGGGTATCCATGAATGTTACAACAATGATAGGGAGTACAGCAAATGGTACCATATATATACCTAATAACCACCTTTGTGATAAAGCATACGATGCAAGTGTTACCAATAACACCATAAGCATTAGTAGTGATAGTTTCCTTATATTGTTGAATATTCGCTTGCGGAATAGTGCTAAGAAGAGATAAAAGAATGAGTAAACAATTACTACAATTAATATCTGTCCTATTAAAACATACACACTTCTGCCAATATCTCCGTCGTATTTGAATGCGGTTTTTTCGTAAGACTTAAGTATTCGATATATATTGTGATCGACTATAACGCCTTTGTCAATAATACGCTCTCCGGCTTGTATCATGCCTTCTGTGGGTTTAACCTCGTTTAATGAGTTATCTAAACTTCGTTGGTTGTGGAGTGTATCGTATATGATATTAGCTTCGAGATAGAGATTTAGATTTTTACTTTGGAGGATTGATAATGCTTCATCGTCCTCAGCATATTGTAATATCCTCTCGTATGCCATACGAGGAGTGAGGAGATTTGATATCTCATATTCCGATGAGTAGTTGCCCTCTAATAGCCGAATAGTGTTTTTCTCTTCTTTTTTAAGCGTTTCGTAATTAATTGCAGATATTATTCCTTTATTATAAACATCAGCAAGTGCTTTTTCAATAATAGAATTTACTTCTGCTGTATCTCTGTTGCTTGTTGCATTGTTAGCTCTGAAATCTGATATTTCGTTTATGCCTCTCTCAGAATCAATGTTATAGAATGGAATATGCTTTTGTTTAATAACTCTTTTCTCCTCTTCAATCTCTTCGGCACTTTTGTATATGGCAAAATCGTATGGCGCAGTTAGAAGGCCATATCTCCATGGCTTTCCCTCTTCAAAATGGTATCTGAACTGTTTTTCGCGTGGAATAAATAGTATGGTTAGGGATACGGCAATTATAAAGAATATGGTTTGCCAAACATTAGTTCCTGTTATTTTAAACTTCTTCTGAGCCATAATTTTGTAATTAAGCAATTAATCTATTCGAGATGCAGATTTTACCTCTCCTATCTTTTTAAGACTATTACAAAGTGTAGTTATTTTTTTTGCATCATTAACCATAATTGAAAGTTTTCCTGTAAACAGTCCATCTTTTGTTTCAATTGTTATGGCTCTTATGTTTATGGCCATATCTCTTGAAATTACTTGTGTTATATGGTTTAAAACACCTACTGAGTCAATTCCGTTTATTTCTATTGTTGCCGCAAATGATTTTTTGCTCATTGCATCAATCCATCTGGCTGCTACAAGTCTCTCTCCAAAACTGCTTTTTAGTCTGTTAGCAACTGCACAATCAACTTTGTGAATGGTTACGGTTTCATTGTCGTTTACATAACCGACAACCTCTTCGCCGGGTATTGGATTACAACAAGGGGCAAATGTATATCTTTTTTGCTCCTCTTCTGGGCGTATATAAAATGTTGAAGTTCTGTCAATGAATTCGTTATCGTCTTCTTCTTTCTCTTTTTCTTTGTTGTCGTTGCTCTTGCCGAGAGATGTAAATGGTTTTTTTAGGTAGCGGATTATTATATTCTCCTCTTTTGTTGCTATCGCCTTTAAAAGAGAGGGCTCAAGTGTTATGTCTCCGTTGCCTATGAGATAGAAAAGTTCATCACGTCGGGCAATTTTGAAATGGTTTATAAGTTTGTTTATGGTTGAGTCCATTTCAATATTTTGACTTTGAGCCTCAATAAAAGCCTTAAACATAACTTCTCCCTTTGTTGCAATGTTTTTACGCTCTTTGCGAAGTGCGGCAATGAGTCTTGTTTTTGATTTTGCCGTTGTTACAAAATTTATCCATTCAGGTTTTGGCCGTTGCGATTTTGATGTAAGTATCTCTACCTGGTCGCCACTCTGTAGTCTATGGCTGAGGGGTACAAGTTTGTGGTTTACTTTTGCTGCAATACAATGATAGCCAACATGAGAGTGTAGCGTAAAGGCAAAATCTAATGCAGTTGCATCTTTGGGGAAAGTTTTGATATCTCCTTTAGGGGTAAATACAAATATTTCCGATGCGTATAGGTTAAGTTTTATGGTATCTAAGAAGTCAAGGGCATTGGGTTCGGGGTGTTCCAATATCTCTTTTATGGTTTTTAACCATGTATCAAGTTCGTTCTCACGCTCGTTGTAATCGTGGTCTTCTCCTGTCTTATATTTCCAATGGGCTGCAAATCCGCGTTCTGCAATTTCGTTCATCTTGTTTGAACGTATCTGTACTTCAACCCAATTACCCGATTTGCCCATTACGGTAACATGTAGCGCTTGATATCCGTTTGCTTTTGGACGACTTATCCAATCTCTTATCCTGTCAGGGTGCGGACGGTATATATCGGTTATTAAAGAGTATATCTCCCAGCACTCACGCTTTTCATCTTCTTCTCGTTTTGGAGTAAAGATAATTCTTACGGCATAGAGGTCATATACTTCTTCAAATGGGATATGTTTTGCGTCCATCTTTTTCCATATGGAATAGACGCTTTTTATACGAGCTTTCATCTCGTAAGTTATTTCCATCTCATTAAGTTTCTCTTCAATGGGCACCGAGAAGTTCTTGAATTCAGCGGTTCTTACCTCTTCGCTCTCTTTAATCTTTTGCCTTATCTCTTCATATATGCCGGGATTCTCATATTTGAAACTTAAATCCTCTAATTCTGTCTTAATGGCAAATAGTCCCAAACGGTGTGCGAGGGGGGCATAAATATAAAGGGTTTCTCCTGCAATTTTATGTTGTTTGCTCTTTTGGAGCGAACTAAGTGTTCGCATATTGTGCAGACGGTCTGCCATCTTTACCAATATTACACGAATGTCCTCAGACATTGTAATAAGTAGCTTTCTGAAGTTTTCGGCTTGTTCTGATGCTTTATCTCCAAAAATACCACCGGCAATTTTTGTCAATCCGTCAACAAGTTGGGCAATTTTCCTGCCAAATAGGTTTTCAATATCTTCAATGGTATATTCGGTGTCTTCAACAACATCATGAAGTAGTGCTGCACATATTGATGTTGAGCCTAATCCTATCTCTTTACATGCAATACGTGCAACAGCAATTGGGTGTAAAATATATGGCTCACCCGATTGACGAAGTACTCCTTGATGTGCCTCTTTCGCAAAATGGTATGCACGTTCAATAATCTCCGTCCTTTTTCTGTGGTTCGAAGCCAAATATTCCGAGAGTAGTTTCTGAAACTCACTCTCAATCAACTCTTCTTCTGATATTTTTTTGTCAGACATCTTTTCCCTTGCTCCAATTTTTTAAATTGAGAGCGTTTTAAGAGTGTTGAGCAAATCTCTGTTTATTGGTTTATCAAATTTTATTGCTTTTGAGAATGGAACATAAACTATCTCATTGTTTCGTATTCCAATCATAACATTGCGTTGGTCATCAAGTAGTGCAGATATAGCTGCCTCTCCCATACGGCTTGCTAAAATGCGGTCCTCGGCAGTTGGAGAGCCTCCCCTTTGAAGGTGTCCTAATATTGAGACTCTTACATCGTATTTTGGATACTCTTCTTTAACACGCTCAGCCAAGTGCATTGCTCCTCCTGTATGTGGGCTCTCTGCTACAAGAACTATACTACTGTTTTTTGATTTTCTAAATCCGTTGTTTATCAACTCCTCAAGTTGATCAACTTCTGTTGAAATTTCAGGGATAATTGCTGCTTCTGCTCCTGCTGCAATAGCTCCATTCAACGCAAGAAATCCTGCATCTCTACCCATAACCTCAATAAAAAAGAGGCGCTCATGTGATGTTGCTGTGTCTCTGATTTTGTCAACGCACTCCATTATTGTATTTAGTGCTGTGTCGTAACCAATGGTGCGGTCTGTTCCGTAAAGGTCGTTGTCAATTGTTCCGGGAATACCTATGATTGGGAAGTTGAACTCTGTTGCAAATACTCTTGCTCCTGTTAAAGTTCCGTCTCCTCCGATAGCAACAATTGCATCAATACCATGTTTTTTCATATTGTCGTAGGCAAGTTTACGACCTTCGGGAGTGGTAAACTCTTTGCAACGAGCAGTTTTTAGTATTGTTCCGCCCATTTGTATAATGTTGCTGACATTTTGAGTTTTGAAATCAACTATTTCATCATCAATCAAACCTCTGTAACCTCTGTATATAGCCTTAACTTCAAAGCCATTGTAAATGGCAGTGCGGGTTACGGCGCGAATGGCCGCATTCATACCTGGGGCGTCACCTCCTGAGGTGAGTATGCCTATACATCTTTTTTTCTCGCTCATTGCAGTAAATTTTATTTACTGCGAAGATAGAAATTAATTTCGTATTTTCCTTATAATAGGTTTTAAATTTATGAAAAATGGAGGTAATTTACTCGATTATACTTTTTACAAATTCGGCTACCTCCTCCATAAGCCACTTTGGGGTAGATGTGGCTCCACATATTCCAATGTTTTTTTTGCCGGATAATTTTGATGTGTCAATCATTGAAACATTTGAAATCATTTGTGTTTCAGGATTAACCTTTTTACACTCTTCAAATAGAACTTTCCCGTTTGAACTCTTCTCTCCGCATACAAACAGAATCATATCGTGTTTTATGGCAAACTCTCTGATGTTGGGAATTCTGTTGGCTACTTGTCGGCAAATTGTATCGTGATATTCCAAATTGTTGTCAGTGCCTTGAAGTCTTCTTAATCCCTCTGCCATCTTGTTTAGCCCCTCAACCGATTTTGTGGTTTGTGAGTATAAATGAATTTTTTTTGTGGTATCAACTAAAGCCCAATCTTCACTGCCTTCAATAACTATGGCTTTGCCTTCGGTTTGTCCAACAAGACCATTTACCTCGGCATGTCCACGTTTGCCGTATATAACAATCTCCTCTTTTTCTCTGTCTCCCTTTGTGTATGCCTCTTTTATCTGTTGCTGTAATCGGAGAACAACGGGACAAGTGGCATCTATAATTTCAATATTGTTCTCTTCTGCAATACGATAAGTCTCAGGTGGTTCTCCGTGTGCTCTTAAAAGAACTTTTGTGTTTTTGAGTTGTTTGAATTCCTCGTGATTTATGGTAACTAATCCTTTTTGCTTTAATCTTTCAACCTCCTCGTTGTTGTGTACAATATCTCCGAGACAATATAGAATATTGCCTTTTTCAAGTTCCTCTTCGGCTTTCTTTATGGCTGTTACAACCCCAAAGCAGAACCCCGATTTTGTATCAATTTCAACGATTGGCATCTTTTCTTTAAATTAGGAATGATGGGTTATAATTTTTTATTTACTTCGTTCATTAACCATTGGTTTTGTTCGTCAATAGACATGTTTGAGTTGTCTAATACTATTGCATCATCAGCTTTGCGTAAAGGGCTAACGGCTCTTGTTTGATCAATTCTGTCTCGTTCTTCTACATTTTGTAAAATCTCTTCAAAACTTACTTGTTTATTGCCTTTGCTACGCATTTCGTCTAAGCGGCGTTGCGCTCTTATTTGTGATGAAGCCGTAACAAATATTTTGAGCTCAGCATTTGGAAATACTGTGGTGCCAATATCCCTGCCGTCCATAACAATGCCTTTGCTCTCGCCCATTTTGCGCTGCAAATCAACCATGGCCTCACGAACGATAGGAACTGCTGCTACCAAACTTACTTTGCTTGACACCTCCATGTCTCGTATCTCTTTCTCAACATTCTCTCCATTTAGCATAAGGTATTGTGCTCCGTTTTCGGCAATACCAAATGCTATTGAGATGTTATCAATCTCTTTGCTGAGTGCTTGCTCGTTAACAATATTGTCAGATATGAGATTGTTTCGTAAACAATACAATGTTACACCTCGGTACATTGCGCCTGTATCAACATAAACATATCCTAATCTCTTTGCTAACTCTTTTGACATTGTGCTTTTACCGCAAGATGAAAATCCGTCAACGGCTATTGTAATTTTCTTAGTCATGGTACTATCTCCTAAATTCATTTAGTCGCATGTTGATATTGAACATAAACATGGTTCCGCTTCTGTGTCGGTTTGCTACCGATAATCCCACTCCTACCATTTTTACTTGAAATCCTGTTCCAAAAGTAAATCCGGAGAAGAAATTGCGTCCATATCTAAGCATATCTGTATGAATCTTGTAATTATATCCTAATGCTACATAAAAATTTCGGCTTGGTATATACTCTAAACCAAAAATTGTATGGCGAAAGAGATTTGAGAAAAATGTATTCTTTTCAACCAAAACTTCATCTCCTGAGTATTCGTCTGTTTTGGGTTTGGTGTAGGGAAGTTTCCATTTGCTTAAATGATCCATTGTTACAGACCATCTTATAGGAACATTACGCATAGTTTTTGAGAACCCTATTTGAATATCCCATGGTAGGCGTTCGTGGGTTTCGGTAAACCTTTTTAGTTGACCTCCTAAATTCTTGAAAACTAATGATGCAGAAAACTGTTTGTTAGGATTGTAGTAATTTAATCCAACGTCAACAGCGAGTGCTAATGATGAATATTCGGCATAAGCTGAATATATAAATTTGGCTTGTATCCCACCTCTCCATCTGCTACCTATATCATGAGTATAACCTCCACTAAGCACCATGTCTTTTGCTGAGAATTTTCCCAATACATTACCTGTGGCATCTGCCTCAGTAATATTCCCGTATCCTACGTATTGAAGACCCATTGACCATGCAGCTCTATCGCCTGCAGCTTTTGCAAAAATTGCGCCTGCAGAATTTGTTGCAGCCATATATCTCATGTAGTTGAGATCTATGATCATATCCATTTCGGGACCTAATAAAGCAGGATTGTATCTGACCATTGAAACATCTTCTTCAATTATTGAGATATTATTGCCTCCTAACGAGTTGGCATGGGAAGATACAGGAAGATCAAGAAAATCAAATGCTGATTTTCCCTCCTGGGCCATACCAATACTTACAAAGAGTATCGTTATAGAGGTGAAAAAAAGTCTCTTCATTGAGATGTCTTAATATTAATTCAAAAAATTAGTTTTGCTTGTGCCAAACGCAAAACTACAAAATAATAACGGAAAAAAGTCAATAAGATTATATCAAAGGATAAAAAATATCATTACATTTATTAAATTTGCCGATGAAAATATTTATAACTATGAGAAAATTATCAATAAAACAGTTAGTAACACTTATAGCGACGATGGTCTCTTTTAGTGTCAATGCTTATGATTTTAAAGATGTTAGTGGGGTTGATACCATCTATTATAATAAAACGTCAGTTCCTAACATAGTGTTTGTTACTTATAAGTCGCTTGATGAGCCTGTTTATGCAGGGGAGATTGTTGTCCCCCAATATATAACCATTGATGGCAAGAAATATATTGTTGGAGGTATAGGAGAGAATGCTTTTAAAAATTGTACAGCTCTGACGTCGGTAAAATTACCAATAGGTATTGAATATATTGAAGCTGACGCTTTTCGTAATTGTGTAACTTTGACAGAGATAAAACTTCCTGAGTATCTGCGTAAATTAGGTTACTATGCATTTGGTAATACCTCGTTAAAGGAGGTTGAGATACCTGCCGTTAAAGAGATTGAGGGTATGGCGTTTAAGGGGTGCAAAAGTTTACAGAAAGTTGTTATGCACGATAGTATAAAGGTTGTAGGCGACTATGCTTTTATGGATTGTATCAATTTGAAAACAGCAAATATACCTTTGGCTTTGGAGCGTTTGGGCCGCAGCGCTTTTTTTAATTGTTTTGTATTAGGAGAGGAGTTGACAATTTCACATAAGGCAAAACTTATAGGTTTGTATGCGTTTGGTAATTGTCATAACCTTAAAGTTGTTCGTTGCGATGGAACGGCTTATATCCCATATTGCGAAAAAGGCGCATTTGGCGATGTATATCCTATTGATAAAAAACTGATAGTCCCTCCGGGAACAAAAAATGCTTATATGCGTCTTCAAGAGTGGAAAGATTTCTCGTCGGTTGTTGAAGAGTAAGAAAGTGTAAATAAAACAAACATCAATATGCATACAGTAGAACAATACATTGATATAATAAACAAGGCATTGGAAAATATCACATATCCTGCCGAACCATCGGGTTTATATGCTCCGGTAAAATATCAATTGGACATGGGCGGAAAAAGGGTTCGCCCCTTGCTTGCCCTAATGGCTTGTGATATGTTTGGTGGGAATATAAATAATGTTATATCTCCGGCTCTCGGATTAGAGATATTTCATAACTTTACACTATTACATGATGATGTAATGGATAATGCCGATATTCGTAGAGGTAGGGCTACTGTTCATAAAGCATGGAGTGAAAATACTGCAATATTGTCGGGTGATGCAATGCAGATAATTGCAACACAAAAGATTGCTGAAACACCTGTTGAAGTTTTGAAAGAGGTTTTAGATCTTTACAATACAACAGCTTTAGAGATATGTGAAGGTCAGCAATACGATATGGAGTTTGAAGAGCGCGATGATGTATCTGTTGAGGGGTATATTGAGATGATACGTTTAAAAACAGCGGTATTGATTGGTTGCGCTTTAAAAACCGGAGCAATAGTGGCGCATGCTACTTCTGCGCAAGCAGATGCTATATATAAATTTGGAGTAAACATTGGTTTGGCATTTCAATTGCAAGATGACTATTTAGATGTTTACGGCGACCCTGCTAAATTTGGTAAAAAGATAGGTGGAGATATTCTTAATAACAAAAAAACCTATATGCTTATCTCTGCCTTAACCATTGCCCAAGGAAAAGAAAAGGAGAGACTTCAGACTCTTATCTCCCGAGAGATTGATTCCCCCGAAGCTAAAATAGCGGAGGTAACATCAATTTATACATCGTTGGGTATTGATAAAATGGCAAAAGATAAAATTGAGGAGTATAGCCTTAAGGCTTTACAATATTTGGAAGATATTCCCAATAGTGATGAGTTGAAGAAATTTGCCCACTCTTTAACAACTCGTCAATTATGATATTTGACACCCATACTCATATTTATTTAGAGGAGTTCTCTGATGATTGCGATGATGTAGTATCATTGGCTATTGATGCGGGAGTAAAGATGATGATGCTCCCAAATGTTGATGTTCAAACTATTGAACCATTAAAGCAAACATTGAAACGCTATCCCGATTGTACGATTGCAGCAATGGGTTTGCATCCTACATCAGTTGGAGATAACTATAAAGCTCAACTCAAACTTGTATATTCAGAGTTGAAAAGTGGTAACTATAAGGCTGTAGGTGAGGTGGGTATTGACCTCTATTGGGATACTACATATCGGATTCAACAGATTGAAGCCTTTATTGAGCAACTCAGTTGGGCAAATGAGTTATCACTACCTGTTATAATACATAATAGAGAGGCGTTGTCAGATACTATTATGGCATTGAAAGAGATGTCGGTTGATAAATTCATAATGCATAGTTTTGGTGGAACACCTCATGAGGTGGCAAAAGTGCGTGAGGCTGGCGATGCCTATTTTGGAATAAATGGTGTTGCTACTTTTAAAAATTCGCATCTTGAAGATACTATACGAGAAATAGGAATTGAACGCCTTTTGGTTGAAACCGATGCTCCATATCTTGCACCTGTTCCTTATCGAGGGAAGAGAAATCAGCCTGCCTATATCGTAAATACTGTAAACAAAATAGCATCGGTATTGAATATGACTACAGATGAGATAGCTGAAGCTACCTTTAAAAATGCAGCACATATATTTAATATATAATTTGCTCTGTGAT
>JAGBHI010000012.1 GCA_017935575.1 Bacteroidales bacterium
TAGCTACATCATACCCTGTTATATTAAAGAAATTTTTAGATGAGAAAGCTATTTCTGCTGATATTCATGTAATAACCGGTTCTGTTGAAATTGCACCGGGAATTGGATTGGCTGATGCAATTTTTGATATAGTAAGTTCAGGTAGTACATTGGTAAGCAACAGACTAAAAGAGGTTGAGATAATAATTGAATCTGATGCTGTCCTTATTGCTAATAAAAACCTATCACCAGAGAAAAAAGAGATACTTGACGAGTTATTGTTCCGTATAGAGGCAGTTCAAGCAGCAGAAAACAAGAAATATGTATTAATGAACGTTCCAAACACAGCAATTGATAAGGTTCTTGAAGTCCTTCCCGGAATAAAAAGTCCAACAATAACTCCGCTTGCAAATGGCGAATGGAGTTCAGTTAGTACGGTATTGCCAGAAAAGATTTTCTGGGAGATTATAAATAAACTAAAATCGGCAGGAGCAGAGGGTATTCTTGTTCTTGATATAGAAAAAATGGTATTGTAAAATGGAGATTATAAATAACCCATCACCTTCAGATTGGAGAGAATTAACTCGCCGTCCCGAGTTGGATACATTAAGCCTTCACGGAACGGTAGGAGAGATATTGTCTCAAATTAAATCGGAGGGTGATTTGGCAGTTCGTAAATATGTTGCCAAGTTTCAAGGAGTAGAACTTGATAACTTGGCTGTAACAGATGAGGAATTTGCTGAGGCTGAGAGTTTGGTTGCTCCCGAGTTGAAAGAGGCTATTTTACGAGCAAAAGAGAATATTATGCTCTTTCACTCGGCACAAAAGTTTGAGGGTAAAAAAATAGAGACAACACCCGGTGTTACTTGCTGGCAAAAAAGCGTTGCTATTGAAAGAGTTGGTTTATATGTTCCGGGAGGCACAGCACCTCTCTTTTCAACCGTTTTGATGTTGGCAATACCCGCACAAATAGCAGGTTGCGACAATATTGTTATGTGTTCGCCTTGTAATAAAGAGGGTAAAGTTCACCCTGCAACATTGTATGCTGCAAAAGTTGCAGGAGTAACAAACTTTTATAAATTGGGTGGAGTGCAGGCTATTGGTGCTATGGCATACGGAACAGAAACAGTTCCCAATGTATATAAGATATTTGGTCCCGGAAATCAATATGTAACAGCTGCTAAACAGTTGGTAAGTTTAGGCGGAGTTGCAATTGATATGCCTGCAGGACCATCAGAAGTTGAGATACTTGCTGACGAAACAGCTAACCCTCAATATGTAGCATCAGACTTTTTATCGCAAGCAGAGCATGGTGTTGACAGCCAATCAATATTGGTAACAACCGATTCTTCTCTTGTAGAGAGAGTAAAAGCTGCCATTGCAGAGCAAACCGCATTGTTACCCAGAAAAGATATTGTTGATAAGTCGTTGGCAAACAGCCGTATATTCCTATTTGATACAATGGATAAAGCCATTGCCTTTACAAATGAATATGCACCTGAGCATCTTATAATATCATGTAAAGATTATATGGCAATAGGAGAGCAAATAAAAAATGCCGGTTCAATATTTTTAGGACAATATACTCCCGAAAGCGCAGGCGATTATGCATCGGGAACAAATCATACATTGCCAACAAGCGGTTATGCCAAAGGTTATAATGGAGTAAATCTTGATAGCTTTATCCGTAAAATAACCTATCAGGAGATTACTCGCGAGGGGCTTGAAAATTTAGGTGCAACAATTGAAATAATGGCTCAAAACGAAAGTCTTGATGCTCATAAAAATGCAGTATCAATAAGGTTAAAGCGATAAACCATGAAAGAGTTAAAAGATATAGTACGTAAGAATATATACGAACTAAAACCATATTCGTCGGCTCGTAACGAGTTTAAAGGCGAAGCATCTATATTTATTGATGCAAATGAAAATCCATACGATACACCATATAACCGTTATCCCGACCCTTTACAATTACTCGTAAAGGATAAAATATCAAAACTTAAAAAAGTAGCGGTTGAAAATATCTTCTTGGGAGTAGGTAGCGATGAACCAATTGATTTGCTATATCGTATATTTTGCGAACCTCAAAAAGATAATGTAGTAGCACTTGAACCAACTTACGGAATGTACTCTGTATGTGCAGATATAAACAATGTAGAGTACCATAAAGTGTTACTCAATTCAAAATATGAATTCTCTGCTGATGAGTTATTAAAAGCAACCGATGATAATTCAAAAATTATATGGTTGTGTTCGCCTAATAACCCCACAGGAAATGCTTTTCCTATTGAAGAAGTAGAGAAGGTTTTAAAAGCCTTTGATGGTATTGTTGTATTAGATGAAGCCTATATTGATTTTTCATCAAAACCATCATATCTGTCAAAGTTAAATGATTATCCCAATTTGGTCGTATTACAGACATTCTCAAAAGCGTGGGGTAGTGCAGGAGTACGTTTGGGTATGGCATTTGCTTCGCCCGAGATAATATCAATATTCAACAAGGTAAAATATCCATATAATGTAAATATACTTACACAACGCTATGCAATAAAGTTGCTCGATAATTTTGCCTCAGTTGAGAAAAAAGTGGCAGAAATATTAAAAAACAGAGATAAATTTGCTAAGGCATTGAGTAAGTTATCTTGCATTACAGAGATATATCCAACCGATGCAAACTTTATACTTGTAAAAACCATTGATGCCGATTCAATATATAAATATCTTATTGAAAAAGGTATAGTCGCTCGTAACCGAAATGGAATCTCTCTTTGTGACAACTGTATAAGAATTACAGTTGGTACAGCAGTAGAGAATAAGCAAGTAATATCTGCATTAAAATCGTATAAAAAATAAGTTCAATATATGAAAAAGGCACTATTCATTGACCGAGACGGAACATTAGTTGTTGAGCCACCTGTTGACTATCAGTTGGATTCTCTTGAAAAACTTGAGTTTATGCCTCGAGTTTTCAGAAATATGGCACTAATACGAGAAAAGCTTGATTATGAGTTTGTTATTGTCTCAAATCAGGACGGATTGGGAACATCATCTTTCCCTACCGAAACATTTTTGCCACCACAGAACAAAATGTTGCAGGCATTCAAAAATGAGGGAGTAGAGTTTGACGATATATTGATTGACCCCTCATTCCCTCACGAAAACAAACCCACACGAAAACCCGGTATAGGTATGATGGGTAAATATATGACAGGCGAATATAACCTTGCCGAGTCGTATGTAATAGGCGATAGAGTAACAGATGTAATGCTTGCCAAAAATCTTGGAGCAAAAGCAATACTAATAGCCACATCAAAAGAGGAGGGCGAGGCAAAGCTAAAAGAGAAAAATCTTGAAGATGTATGTTCTCTTATTGCAACATCATGGGACCAAATTTCGTCATACCTTATAGCAGGAGAGAGGGTTGTTGAGGTATCGCGTAAAACATCGGAGACCGATATATATGTAAAAATAAATCTTGACGGAACAGGCAAGAGCAATGTATCAACAGGATTATCATTTTTTGACCACATGCTTGACCAATTGGGACGCCATTCGGGTATGGACGTAACAATTATTACAAAAGGCGATTTGAATGTTGATGAACACCACACTATTGAAGATACAGGAATAGCAATAGGTGAGGCTTTACGCAAGGCACTTGGCGATAAACGCGGTATTAACCGTTATGGATTTTATCTGCCAATGGACGACTCGTTATGCAGTGTAGCCCTTGACTTTGGCGGACGTGCATGGTTAGTATGGGAAGCAGATTTTAAACGCGAGTATGTAGGCGATATGCCAACCGAAATGTTTATGCACTTCTTCAAATCCTTGTCTGACTCTGCTGCAATGAATTTGAATATAAAAGCTGAAGGAGTAAACGAGCATCACAAAATAGAGGGAATTTTCAAAGCCTTTGCAAGAGCTATAAAAATGGCTGTTACAAGAGATGTTTTAAACGGTGTAATCCCCTCATCAAAAGGAGTGATATAATAAATGGAAAAATGATAAAATGGGTTGTACTGATCTGACCCCCAAAAGTTGGACGGATTAATAATAAAATTTATTGGTAAAGAGTTCGGTATTGCACCGGACTCTTTCCTTTTAGTCTTAGTTTTATCCTATCGTTATTGTAGTAGTGGATATACTTCTTCAGTTCTTGCTTGAAGTGTTCCATATCTTTAAATTCTTGCAAATATAGCAATTCAGATTTCATAATTCCAAAGAAGTTCTCCATCATTGCATTGTCAAGACAGTTACCTTTACGTGACATACTTTGTATAATACCATTACGTTTCAGTGCTAATTGGTATTGCATA
>JAGBHI010000083.1 GCA_017935575.1 Bacteroidales bacterium
ACCGGGGACACAAGGATTTTCAGTCCTTTGCTCTACCAACTGAGCTATGGCACCTTGCTGTTTTGCGGTGCAAAGATATGCTATTTTTTTTATATGACCTAATTTTTGTGGCGTTTTTTTGTTTTTATTTTAAGCTTATTGCTGTAATTATATGGTATTCAGCAATATATGCTATCTGCTTCCTAAATACAAAAAGTACATTCCAAGGAGTACTAATGCTAAGTCGAGGCTCTTTTTGCGTATGTTTTTCTCTTTAAAGAATAGTGCTCCGCCTATGAAAGCTACTACTACTCCGCTACGACGGCTCATTGATACTACGGATATCATTGAGTCGGGATATGAGAGGGCATAGAAGTATATGAAGTCGGCTGCTACGAGAAAGAGCGATACGCAGAGTATGGCGGGCGTCCAACGGAAAGGAGTGGTGCTTTTTCGTGTTGGGTACCATAGGAATATCAAAACTACTGCCATTAGCGCCATTTGGTAATAGGTGTACCATACTTGTACTGTCATTCGGTCAAAGCCGTGGCTCATCAGGTATTTGTCGTAGAGTCCGCTGGCAGCTCCGGCTATGGTGGCTAATACTATAAAGAGTATCCATTTGTTGTGTTTGAAGTTTATGCCTTCGCTTTTGCCACTCCATGAGAGCATCAGGAATGAGGTTATTGCGAGTGTTACTCCTATCCATTGGTAGGCGTTTAGTTGCTCGCCGAATATGAGCATTGCGCCTAACAGGGTTAGTACGGGTTGCGATGCTTTTATTGGCGATGCTATTGTTATGGGCAGGTGTTTTATGGCAAAGTAGGCAAGTATCCACGAAGTGAGTACTATAACGGCTTTGAGCATTACGTATAGGTGCTGTTCAAAGGGTACTTGTGGTACATAGAATATGGTTTGTTGTAGTGTTTCGGGTGCTATGCGCGATGCTATTATCAGGGGCAGAAACAGCAGGCTGCAAAACATTGTGTTTAGGAACAATACGGGTATTACGGCATTGTTTTTTAGTGCCGTTTTTTTGAATATGTCGTATATGCCTAATAGCGATGCGGATATGAATGCGAGTATAAGCCACATATGTTTTCTTTTGTTTTGTGGTGCGAAATTAAGTTTTTTTATTTTATCTGCTCATATATTTTTTGTTTTATTGGTGCTTTTGTTGTTGTGAGGGTGGGGTTATTTGTGTAACTTCGCATCGGTTAAGTTTTAACTACTTTTTATTTATCTGATATTATGTGCTTTATAAGGCGTACTTTTTTTATTGTTTTATTTGCTTGTTTTGCCTCTTCGGTTTTTGCCGAGAGGGTTGAGGGTATTCGCGATTTTTTTGTTAAGATGCCCGATGAGGTTATTCCTTATTTGAATTATTCGCTTAAGTCCGATATGCTTGATTGTTATACTGTTGGCAATGGGCGTAAGACGGAAAATCTTTTAAAGGGTAAGTCGTGGGTTTCGTATTGCGATTCTGCTCGTATTGATGTGGTGCTGAGCGATGGCAAGAGCTTGCTTTCTGTTCTTGAGTGCGAAAGGAAGAAGGACTCCCCTATTTATGCTGTTATTGAGACAATTTATACCCCAATTGCTGACAGTCGTATTACATTCTATAATTCTGAGATGGAGTTGTTGAATGGCAAGGGTATTATTGAATTACCTTGTAAAGGCGATTTTTTTGTTAGCTTGCCTAAAAGTTTAAAGGGTTGTTTTGATGTTAGCGAGGTTCCGGAGTTTTTGAAAGTTTCGGTCTCTAATGATGGAACTTTGCTGTTTGAGGCTGACCCGGTATGGTATGCAGCTTTTGATTTTAATATTCGCAAATTGATTGAGCAAAATTTATTGCCAAAGCCTTTAATGTATGAGTGGAACGGCAAGAGATTTAAAAAAGTTTAAAATTCTGTGGCAAAAGTGGTTGATGTATGCAAAAATGGGTCGTGTTTTGATTATAAATGGTTTATTTTCACGATTTTTTTTTGTTGAATGAATAAAATTGTCTACATTTGCAACCCAAAATAGGGGACGTTGCCCCAAATTGAAGAAATAAGTAATAATAACAAAATAAAAATTAAAGAAGATGACTAAGGCAGAGATTGTATCGGAGATTTCAAAATCAACCGGTATTGAGAAAGCGATTGTGTTGACCACTGTTGAGAAATTTATGGCATCGGTTAAAGATTCGTTGGAGAATGGAGAGAATGTTTATTTAAGAGGTTTTGGTAGCTTTATCGTTAAGAAAAGAGCTAAAAAAACTGCTCGTAACATCTCAAAGAATACAACAATCATTATTCCTGAGCACAACATTCCAGCATTTAAGCCTGCACAATCTTTCGTAAATAAAGTAAAATAAAAACACTTTAAATTTATAACAAAATGCCAAGCGGTAAAAAAAGAAAAGGCCATAAAATGGCTACACACAAACGTAAAAAAAGATTACGTAAGAACAGACACAAGAAGAAATAATAATCGCTGATTTTTGAAAAGCTTTTGCTCTTTAATAATCAGGCAGATTAGAATGCTGTAATACAGCAATTTCTGAAAGTGAAGAAAAAATCAAAGGACTTAATCTGCAAACGATATTGTTCTTTGATTTTTTTGCTATAGACATAGGGCGTTAGATAATGGTATCGGTGGATACCATTAGCCGTATGCAAAAATTGAGATTAGAAACCCTATAAACGAAAAATTTAAGACGTGGCAACAACAGAATTAGTAGTTGATGTGCAGCAGAAAGAGATCTCCATCGCGCTTATGGAAGACAAACGTCTGGTTGAGTTGCAGAAGGAGCCTCGTGGGGTATCGTTTTCGGTAGGCGATATATATCTTGCTCGCGTCAAAAAGACAATGCCGGGTTTAAATGCAGCGTTTATAGATGTAGGATACAGTAAGGAAGCATTTCTTCATTATCTTGATTTAGGAACTCAGTATGCAAGTTTCAAAAAGTATTTAAAACAGATTACTTCTGACCGCAAGAAACAGCCCGAACCTCTATCAAAATTCAAGATGCAACCCGATATTCCCAAAGAGGGTTCTATTGAGAATGAATTACAGGTTGGCGATGAAATTCTTGTTCAGATTACCAAAGAGCCTATCTCAACAAAGGGACCTCGACTAACAGCCGAAGTTACCATTGCAGGGCGTTATTTGGTATTGGTTCCGTTCAGCGATAAAATATCGTTGTCGCAAAAAATCAAGTCCAATACAGAGCGAACACGCCTTAAGCAACTTGTGCAGAGTATTAAGCCCCAAAATTTTGGAGTTATAATACGTACGGTGGCTGAAGGTAAAAAGGTGGCTGAGTTGGATAACGAGTTGAAAACTCTTGTTAAGTGTTGGGACGAGGCTATGTTACGTGTACAGAGGGCTAAAGTACCATCGTTGGTTAATGCCGAGACATCTCGTACAGTAGCGGTTTTGCGCGACCTGTTTAATCCGTCGTTTGAGAACATTTATGTTAACGACAAGGAGACCTATGCTGAGATTGAGAACTATGTCCGTTTAATTGCTCCCGAAAAAAGAGATATAATTAAACTTTACACAGGCGAGTTGCCAATATTTGACAACTTTGCCATAACAAAGCAGATTAAATCTTCGTTTGGACGTACAATAGCAATTAAAAACGGAGCGTACCTTATAATTGACCACACTGAGGCTTTACATGTGATAGATGTTAACAGTGGCAACAGGTCAAAGGGAATAACCGATCAAGAGGGAAATGCGGTAGAGACCAACCTTGCAGCAGCCGAAGAGATAGCTCATCAGTTAAGGTTACGCGATATGGGAGGCATAATAGTGGTTGACTTTATTGATATGGATAATGCCGATAATCGTCAAATGCTATATGATAAGATGCGTCAGTTAATGGCCGACGACAGAGCCAAGCATAATATTCTCCCATTGTCAAAGTTTGGGTTGATGCAGATAACCCGACACAGAGTACGTCCTGTACTTGATATTGCCGTAACAGAGAAATGTCCCACTTGTAATGGTAAGGGAAAGATAAGTTCTTCAATTCTCTTTGTTGATGCAATGGAGGAGAAAATTGCCTACTTGGTTAAGAAAATGAAACTAAGAAGGTTCTCGGTACATCTGCATCCTTACGTAGCCGCATATATAAACAGCGGCATATTCTCGCAAAAGCTGAAGTGGAGACTTAAGTACTCACTTTTGCTTAAAATTATACCGAATCAATCGCTCGCGCTGCTCGATTATAAAATTTTTGACGGCAAACGTAACGAAATTGATCTCAAAGAGGAGATTGAGGTAAAATAGCCAATACGGAGCAACGAGTAAAAAAGAGTAAACAGGCTAACCATAAGGGTTGGCCTGTTTTTTTATTATCTTAATATTCGTGTTAGGTTCTTCCCATATATAACAAGCAATAGGATCAATCTTAAAAGTTAAAAAATAAATTATTTATAGAAAATAGTGTAATTTATAGAAATTATATTACTTTTGCCCTACCTAGCCAGCCCAAGGGTGGGCTTAGCCGGGTATTTTGTTAACAGACGTTACTTGACGTTTATCTTCATCGTTCAAACTTCGCAACTTTGAAAACCAACTGAAGATACGGCAATGTTGACGTCCATGTGCGATGTTTATATACTATACGTTTTATCTGAACAATAACGTTTAACGTGAGGTTGTATAATCATTCGGCGTGGGCTGGCTACATTGCTTATCCTGTTGGGAGGCAATGCGAAGGCCTGAACGAGGGATGAGCAGAAGTACAACTCCCACGTCTTTTTTTTGCGAAATTATAAATATACCGTATAGGTGAGTTGAACGGTAACGATAAAGAAAATTAATGTTTAACTCAAAATAGGATATTTATAATGAAAAAATGCTTCAAAATGAGTTCTATTTCAAGAACTCTATTTTTACCCATTACATTTTTAGGAATAATTATATCAAGTACTTTGTTCACATCTTGTGGCGAAGAAGATTATGATATATACAGTTCAATATACGGAGTAGTAACAGACTACGAAACAGGCGAAACATTAAGCAATGTTAGTGTAATACTTTCACCATCAAGTAAAACAGCAAGGACAGGAACAGACGGAACATTTCTTTTTGAAGAACTTGAATCACAACAATACACCATAACCGTACAAAAAAGCGGATATCAACCCAACAGAAAAACAGTAACAGCCATAAGTGGCGAAACCTCAAGAGTTGATATATCAATGACAAAAATTCCCGAAAATTAAATACTTAATAAATTATGATAAAGAGATTAAGTTTAATACTCCTTATGGGAACAATAATGTTAAGTTGTTCAAAAGACATTGAGGAGGAACTGACAACCGGCGATATAGTAGGAAGCGTATCGGACGTAACAACAGGCGAGCCTGTTGCAACGGTAAATGTTGCTCTCTCAATGGGAGGCAAACAAACAGTAACAGGTAGCGACGGAGCCTTTGCTTTTAACAATCTTGACGAAGGAGTTTACACTCTTACAATAAACAAAGAGGGATATAAATCAAACAGCGCATCTGTTTCAGTTCGTGGAGGAGAAACCACAAACGCCCATATGCTTATTGAGCGTATCCCTGCCAAAATAACATCTGATAAAGATTTATTGGAATTCGGAGACAGCAGTAAATCAAACGTATTATCATTTACCATAGTGAACACATGGTATTCTCCTTTGTCATGGAAGATAGCAAACGATTGTACATGGATAAAGAGTATTACACCATCATCATCAACACTTGCATATGGTAAAACAGAGACTATCGTTGTAACCATCGATAGAGATTTGTTGACACCTGGAAAAAATGAGACGGTAATTGTTGTAGCAACATCTGATGGCAATACCGAGGTTAAAATAACAGCCATAGGAGAAGCACGTGAAAATATTGTATTGAATACTTTAGAAGTTTCTGAACTAAAAGAATCATCGGTAACATTTAATGGAGAGATAGTAAATCCGGGTATTCCACAATATACTACACGCGGATTTGTATATTCAACATCTTCTATGCCCACATTAGAAACAACAATAGCAAAGTTAACCTACAAAGTAACAGAAGATAAAAAATATGCATGCAGTGTAACAGGCCTTACAAAAGGCGAAACATACTATGTACGAGCATATGCTCAAAATTCAAAAGGAGTAGCATATAGTAGCAATGAGGTAAAATTTACTCTTACAGCATCTGCAACCCAAATAACCACACAAGAGGTAAGCAATATAGATATATCAGCGGGTAGAGCAACATTAAATGCATCAGTAATTGCAGGTACGCCTATATATAGCGAAAAAGGGTTTTGTTATTCTACGACACCTGAGCCAACAATAGAGGACAATAAACGAGTAGTTGGGGGTTCGGGTAGTGGTTCGTTCTCATGCGATATAGCAGACATAGAGCAGCAAACCACCTATTATGTAAGAGCCTACGCAATACAAAACGGAGAGGTAATATACGGAAGTGTAAAAATGTTTAATACAAACTATATAAAAACTTCAATCGAAACATCATCGGCAACAAATATAGGATCCACATCAGCCAATTTAAACGGAACAATATATGATGTAGGAAATCCCAACTATACCGAGCGAGGTTTTGTCTATACAACATCAGCATATAGTCAGCCAACCATAAATAGCAATAAGATAGTTGTAAATGGCACAACAAGTGGCGATTATAGTTATACATTATCATCACTCTCGTACAGAACCACATACTATTATAGAGCCTATGCCATACAAGATGGCGAAGCCGTTTATGGAGTAACCAAAAGTTTTGAAACTTTATTTATTCCCACAGTTGTATCTACATCGGCAGCAACAAAAGTTACTGAAACAGAGGCTCGTTTAAACGGCAGCATCTCTAATTCAGGAACTCCCGCATATACTGAACGTGGTTTTTGTATTTCAACATATCGCAATCCCGATTTGAGTGATAAGATAAGTTTAGGGAAAAGCTCAATAAGTTCATTTTCCTATAATGCTGAAAATTTAAGAGAAGGAACCACCTATTATGTAAGAGCTTATGCAATACAAGATGGAGAAGCTGTTTATGGAAATGAAATAAGTTTTACAACATCAAAACTCCCTGTAGTATATACAAACAATGTCAGTGGACTAAAACAAACCGATAGTTATGGGTTATCATACACAGTAACACTAAACGCAAGAATAGCAGATGAGGGATTACCCGCTTACTCCTCAAAAGGGTTTGTATATAGCACTAATGGAGATCCTGAAGCAGGAGGAACAAGAAAAACAGTTTCGGGTAAAGGAACAGGATCGTATTCACTTACCCTTAATGGATTAATGCCCAATATATATTATGTAAGAGCATTTGTAAAAACATCTTCGGGCAAATATATATATGGCGAAAAAGTAACATTCAATATGTATTGGTAGATTAAATACAAAACAACTATGATAAAGAAATTAGGAATTATGCTTTTTATGAGCATTGCATTAATAGGATGCTCAAAAGATATTGAAGAGGAACTGACAACCGGCGATATAGCAGGTAGCGTATCGGACGTAACAACAGGCGAACCTGTTGCAACAGTGAATGTAGTATTACAACCGGGCGGTAAATCAACAGTAACAGGTACAGACGGAAGTTTCAGCTATAAAGATGTTGAGCCCGGGACATATACCATTGAGATAAAGAAGGAAGGATACTTACCTAACGACAAAGAAGTAACAGTAGTGGCAGGCGAAACATCTCCCGCGCACCTTCTGATTGAGCGCATACCAGCAATAGTTACAGTTGACCGTAAGACATTAGATTTTGGTAATAGTAAAAGTTTAAATACAATGTCGTTCAGTATTGTAAACCGTACTTATGAGGACTTAGCTTGGAATATAGAACAAAATTGTGAATGGATAACCGAGGTAAAACCTTCAAGCGGTGTGCTTAAATATGGCAAAACAGAGAGTGTAGTTGTTGTAATTGATCGCAGCAAATTTGAGGGTGCGGTAAAAACATCATTGGCAGTAAGGTCTTCTAACGGATATTCAGAGATAGAGATATTGGCAGTCTCGGGTGATATGCCGAAGCTGGAGATGTATGATGCAACAGAAGTAAGAGCGTACTCTGCAACATTAAATGCAGAGGTAACATTTGTAGGAAAGCCTGAGTATATTGAGCGTGGATTTGTATATGGAACAACAGTAAATCCCACAACAGAGAGTAATTTGGGAAAAGTAACTGTTCCTAAAAACAGTACTGCAAAATATAGTGCTACAATAGAGAACCTTAATATAAATACCTCATATTATGCAAGAGCATATGCAATATCAGCATTGGGGACAACATATAGTTCTGCCAATAAGGTATTTACTACACACGCAATATTGCCTGAGGTAACAACGCAAGAGGTTATAGATGCGGATTTTTATGCTGGTACGGCAACTTTACTAGGAACCATTGTAAGCGTTGGGGAGCCTGCATATATTGAATGTGGTTTTGCTTATGGAATATCGCCCAATCCTACGATAAATGACAATAAAGTAATAAAGAATATTTCAGGAGAAGGAGCTTTCAGTAGTTATTTAACAAATATTCATGTTGGTGGAGGATTTTTTTATGTTCGAGCCTATGCAAAGAATGAAGCAGGTATTGTATATGGTAATAATATTAAGGTTACTGAGTGTTCATATGTTGTTGTTCCTGGAACAGATCTTATGGTTGCGAAGTATGATTTGGGAACACAATATAAACCTTCGCTTGCAGTTAAAATATGTGAAGATTTGGTTTTAGGTGGATATTCTGACTGGAGACTACCTACCATAGGAGAACTAGGGATACTATATAATCATAGAGATTATATAGGAGGATTTACAACATCATACGGCTCTAGTAGTGTTTATTGGTCATCAACTCGAACATCTTCATCATCTAATTTTTATTACTGTTTGTATTTTACTAATGGAGCAGCTACCTCTATGGATTCTTCTTCACGTGGCCAGAGCGTTCGTCCTGTTCGCACAATAAAGGAGTAGGGGGAAGTAGAGATTTAATATTGTTTAGCAGATGATAAATAGTAAGATGCAATATGGTATTGGCTAATTTAAAACGAGGTTTGTTTGTGTTGATAGTTGCTTTAGATGTTTTATACCCTAAGGGAACTGAAGCTCAGATTAAACAGGTTGAGAATGAGTCCTTGATGATTTCTAAAGAAGACTTAATATTAGGAAAACAAGCAAGTGAGACTTATTATAGTTTTAATTACGAAGAGGGACAAATGCCTTTAGTTATATCAGGTTCTGCGACAGCAAGTATTGAAGATGTGGCAACAGAGGAGGCTATATTGAATGCAAAAATGCAGTTATTGAAATATGTGAATGCTTTGTATGATAAAGAGTATGAAAAGTACTCAACATTTGCTCAGAATAAAAGTTTGTTAAACGAATTTAGAAAAGAATTATATGAAATAACGAGAACTTTTTCTCTGCCTGATTTCTGTTTATGGGAACGAGCAGTCACAATGGTTAATCTTAAATACGAAGTTGCAGTTAAAGTTGCTTTACCTCTATCACAAAAACGTTTTGAAGAGATAATGAAACAAGCTCTTGAAAGAGCTGAGAAAAGTAGTGATTTAAAGAAATAATATATAATTAACACAATGTTTAATTAATTAAAAATTTACAATTATGAAAAAGATTTTTTTTATTGCAGCTGTTGCTGCATCGGCAGTTGCTCTTTCATCATGTGGTAGTAGTAAAGATGCAGGGTATAATCCTTCATATCAACAACAATTGGCTCAACAGCAAGTAAATCCTGCTACAGTTAAAGAGGACGTTCCTTTTGCTCATGAAAGGGAAGAGGAGATTTCAGATCCATGGTATGAACTACAAATTCAAGCAACAGATAGATTAAGAGGAGCAGGAGATGCTATCTCATCTATAAAAATGGTTGCTACAGAGATGGCTATGACTCAAGCTGCGGCTAATTTAGCTACACAAATAGAGCAAGCTGCTTCTGCGGCGAGAAGAACTGTGCTAAGTTCATATCAATTAAATGATAAGGTAGAGGCTTCTGCTAAGTTCGGTTCTGATACAAAAATTTTAGCAAAACAATTAATAGGTATTAATAAGCCATTAATGACTAAAACTTATAGACTCAAAGATGGTTCTTATCAAGTAGGTTCTTGTATTGAAATGCTTATGACTATTGATGAGTTAAAAAATAAATTAGCAGAAGTTATTGTTGAGGATATATATAAAAACCATCCAGGAATGCCCGAATCAGATAAAGAAAAAGTAGAGCAGATGACTGAAGATGCAATCAACTTTATAAATAATTAATTATCAATAAATATGGCAAGAAAAAACTTGTTACTATTTATTTCTTTGATATTTTCTTTAAATATTTTTTCTCAATCTTCTGCTAAGTTTGAGCCTCAATGGATACATAAATTACCAAAACCAACCAATAATACATTTATGTATGAGACTCATACGGCAACTGCCAAGAGTTTAAATGGCGCAAGAGATTTATGTTTAAAAGAGCTAACTTCTAATTCTGAAATGATAAACGGAATGATTGTTGTTAGTGATAAAAGTTTAAATACGAGTGTTCAACAAACTGTTGAGAATGGCGTATTTAAGGAAAAATCAGAGATAAAAGGGAATTTCAATACCGACATCAAAACTAATGAGGTTAAGCTATATGTAAATAAAATTGATGAATATTGGGAACGTGATACATATGGCAACTATAACTTAACAGTATTATATGCAAAATCGGAATTGCATGACAGACCTGTTTTTGATGATATAGAACTTACCACCAAATACGGAGGTCATGGAGTTTGGCGTTCAGCCATAGTTCCCGGTTGGGGTCAGTTATATAAAGGAAGCAAACTTAAAGGAGGTTTGATTATGGGAGGTACAGTTGCTGCCATTGGTGGTATTATTGTAACAGAGTGTGTACGTTCTGATTATTCTCGCAAAATTCCCCAAACTAAGAGTGCTGATATTAAACGTGCTTATGCAACAAAAGTTGACCATTATGCAATGGGGCGCAATATATGTATAGGAGCTTTGGCTGCATTGTATGTTTACAATATTATTGATGCTGCTGTAGCTCCGGGTGCACGACGCGTTGTTGTTAAAGATCGTAGAGATAGACGTTACTCTTTCTTGCCTTCTGTAACTGAAGATGGAGGACCTTCTCTATCGGCATATATGACTTTTTAGATAAAATTCTTATTCTCAAGACCGACAGGGCTTGAATTACTCAGTCGGTCTTATTTTTTTAATATATAAAAGATATCTTATAATGAAAAAACAATTATTCCTATTATTATTGATTCTTCCTCTGTTTGTAGGTTGTTCAAAAGATGAGGTTGATGTTATGGGTGATGTTTATGGAAAGATTATTGATTCAGAAACAGGGAACCCTATTTATGGTGCAGAGATAATTCTTAAACCAGGAAATAGAACTGTAGTTTCAGGAAATGATGGTGCGTATGAGTTTGTTGAACTTGAAGCCGGTCAATATAATATATCGGTTACGGCTTCTGATTACGATTTTAATGGTCGTTATGTTGAGGTTCTTCCGGGAGAGAGAGTAGCATGCGATATTTTGATGACAAAGAGTTCTGAGATTTATGATTTGGAGATTACGCCCGAAGTTTTGGATTTTGGAACAGTATTAACAGAGTCGTCTTTAAAGATAAAGAATATAGGGACAACTCCAACCGATTGGTCGCTTAATTTAGGAAGCAATAGAATGTGGCTTTCAGCTGACCCGGAGATGGGCAATATTGCCGGAGGAAAGACACAAACAATAACTTTTAGCATTAATCGTTCGCTTATCTCATCAGAGAAGAATGTTACAGCTCATCTGATAGCTTTTGGTAATAGTTATCCAATAAGCATTGTTTGTAATCACGAAGTAGCTAAAGGTTCATTGCAGATATCAAAGAGTTCGCTTGATTTTGGAACTGATTTAGAGGAATTGACATTTAAAATATCTAATATTGGGAATGCTTCAATAAAATGGAATCTTGATCACGTTCCATCGTATTTAACTTTTTCAGAGACAAGTGGTACTTTATCGGCAGGTGCTTCAAAAATAGTTACCGTAAGAATAGATAGAGATGAGATATTGACTGATGTTAATACAAATATTGTGATTACAGATGGCAATAACGATCTCTCTCTTTTGGTTACGGCTCCTAAAACTGCAGGGTCATTGCAAGTATCAAAGAGCTTGTTAGATTTTGGAACAGATTTAGATGATATCTCTTTAACTCTTTCTAATACAGGTAATGGATCTCTTCAATGGAGAGTAAAAGATTTACCTTCTTGCATAACATCTTCTTTGAGTAGTGGAACATTGTTACCCGGAGGAAAGAAGATTGTAACTCTATCTCTTGACCGTGATGCTGTAACTTCTGATATTAATAGGACAATTATATTTTCGGACGGAGAGAATGAAATTTCGGTAACAGTAATTGCGGCTAAATCGGAGGGAAAATTGCAAATTTCAAAAAGCTTGTTAGATTTTGGAACAGATACAGAGGAGTTATCTATTACTCTCTCTAATATAGGAAATGGCTCTCTTCAATGGGAAGTAAAAGATTTACCTTCATATATTAGCTTCTCTGAGTCAATTGGCAGTTTATTGCCCGGAGGTTCAAAGATTGTAAAGGTAAGGGTTAATAGAGATGCCATCTCGGCAAGTATAAACAGGACTCTAATAATTAGCGACGGAAAGAACGATGTTTCACTATCTGTTATGGTAACTAAGGTTCAAAAATGGGCAGAAATGGTAATATATCCCAAAACTCTATCGTTTGGTGAAACATTATCAACTAAGACATTTACAATAGAGAATATTGGAAATGCTAATCTTACTTGGAATATAGATGGAACTCTTCCATATTATATGAATATTACACCAAAAAACGGAAGTGTAGCTCCTAATTCATCGTCGTTGGTTACAGTAACTCTAAATCGTAGTACTATGCCAACAACTATTAATACATCAATTTCTGTCTCGGACGGTTCAAATACACAAACAATTCAGGTAAATGCAACAAATCCCATAGTTGAGGATTATTCGTCGGCAACAATTGAGAGTTGCGACTACCGAGTTGAGGCAAAGATTATAAGTTGTAAGAGATATGGCTCGCAGGTTGTTTTTACATATCGTCTTAAAAACGTGGGATTAGGCGATGTAGGAGATTTTAGAATATATCCGCCAAGTTCTTTTTCGTTGATTAGTGGTGGTTATCGTTCAGTTATTACCGATAACCTTGATAATACGTACCCCTATGCAGGTATTAAATTTGGAACTAAAAATATTCCCGGCTCTTCTTATCAGCAGGTTCTTGCTTCAGAGTTTTATCAAGATGTACCTTATACAGGCGAGGTAACTTTATCAGGTGTTCCTGAATCGGCAACCGAGATTACTGTAATGTTAGGAGTTTTTGTATATAATCATACTCCTGATATATTGAGCAGAAAGGTCTATTTTAAGAACGTACCTATATTTTAAGTAGTTGTTTAGGTTTTAAATGATTGCTATAATGAAAAGGATTCTTCTATTATTGGCTTTTGGCATTGGTATGTTTGTGAATGGTTATTCGCAAAGGTATAATTCGCAAATAAATCAACAGCGTGATTCTTTTGAAGAGTTCCGTAAAAAAACTCAATCAGAGTATAATGCTTTTAAAAGTGCTACTGAGCAGGAGTTTAAGAACTTTCGCGATAGTATTAATGCAGAGTTTGCAAAGTTTATGGAGCGGACTTGGACTAAAAGCACTACCCTACCCGCAATGAAGGCTCCTGAGACTCCATTGCCTCCGGTGATTGCTACTCCCGAAGAGGAGAAGATCCCTATTGCTGAACCTAAGCCTATAAAAGAAGAGACTATACGCGTTGTTGAGACTAAACCTCAAAAAGAGGCTCCAAAGCCCATTACAAAACCTGAGGATAAAAAGAGTGATAAGCCGTTAGCTACATTAACTCCTCAATCTCAGAAACCTGATGCAAAACCGGTTGCAACTCCCAAACCTACACCCGATTCAACTCCTGCGGTGAAAGGTTTTGAGTTTGAGTACTATGGTACTCCTTGTAAAGTGGGATTGGTGGCGAATCATAAATTTTCGCTTGCGAGTACCGACGAAAAGAGTGTTGCAGATGCTTGGCGAAGATTATCAAGTAACGATTATGTTGCAATTGTTGACGATTGTTTAAGGTATAAGGAGAGACTTAATCTTTGCGATTGGGCTTATTTGCGCTTTGTGGAGATTATGAGTAATGAGTTTTTTGGCAGTACCAACTTAGATGAGGCACGTGTTATGCAGATGTTTATTCTTACACAGTCGGGTTATAAGGTGCGTATTGCTCGTGGCGGTAGCAGATTGGTGCTTTTGTTACCGAGTAACGATGAGATTTATGGCTACTCTTATTTGACTATTAGGGGTGCTAATTATTATGTACTTGATAAATCGGTTACTGCTTCATCGTTTGCTATTTTTGATCATGAATTTCCTAAGGAGCAGTGGTTTGCCGTAGGAATTGCAAAAGAACCACTTTTAGCAAAGAAACAAGGTGTGATGCGTTATTATAAGTCAAAAGATGATAAGTGTACTGCAGCTCTTAAACTTAATAAAAATATTATTGATTTTTATGCCGATTATCCTCGTAACGGTAAGTGGAATGTATATTCTAAGGCTTCACTATCGGCTGATGTTAAGAGTTCATTGTATCCTCAACTTAAAAAGCATATTGCAGGAAAGAGCAAGGCAGATGCAGCCAATATATTGTTAAACTTTGTTCAAACTGCATTCAAGTATAAGACAGACCCTGAGCAGTTTGGAGAGGAGCGTCCGTTGTTTGCCGACGAAACTTTTTATTATCCCTACTGCGATTGCGAAGACAGGTCAATTCTTTACTCTATTCTTGTTCATGAGTTGTTAGGCTTAGATGTCATATTGCTTAATTATCCTAATCATATTGCAACGGCAGTTTGCTTTGGTAATGATGACGTGAAGGGCGATTACTTCAATATTAGCGGAAAGAGATATGTTGTTTGTGATCCTACCTATATAGGTGCGTCTATTGGACGTTCAATGCCCGATTTCAAAGGAGTATCGCCAAAGCTGGTTACTATTTGGTAAATTTAGAACGAAAGGTTCTTGGATTTCATATAAGAACCTTTCGTTTAATATATCTCAAAAAAGATAATTATATCCTCTCCAACACCTTCTCAATCAAAGCAGGCATTGAGGTTTTGTAGTTGGTGTTTGCCGAGTGAGTGGCACGACCGGCTATGATGTTGCAAACGGTAGTGGCTTTGTGTCCCATAAGGCGAGCTAATCCTGCAAGGGCCGCGCCTTCCATTTCGTAATTAGTTATCCGTTCGTTACCATAGCGGAAACTTTGTATTTTACTGTTTAAGTCGGGGTCGGCAAGTGGTATTCTGAGATAACGACCTTGTGGCCCGTAAAATCCGTTTGCCGATATGGTTACTCCCTCCTGCATATCGCCTTCATTAAGGCGTGCAACCAATTCGCTGTCGGCACTTACTACGTAAGGGGCTGCGTGTTGGGAGTTCCAATTAACCGCTTTGCAGAATGAGTTTTCAAAGTCAAGGTCGCATACTTGGTTACGGTTGGCATAAAAGTTCAGAACTCCGTCAAACCCCATTGAGCGTACCGATATAAGGTGTGTGCCTAATTCAATATCGGGTTGCAGCCCCCCTGATGTACCAATGCGTACTATTGTAAGGCTTGTTTTCTCCTCTTTTTCAGTGCGTGTGGCAAAATCGACATTAACTAAAGCATCTAATTCGCTCATTACAATATCAATATTATCGCCCCCAATACCGTGCGACATAGCTGTTATGCGTTTGCCTTTGTAACTACCTGTTATGGTGTGGAACTCTCGGCTGCTTACGTTGCACTCTATTGAGTCAAAAAACTCGGCTACCATATCAACACGGGCGGGGTCGCCCATCATTACAATTTTATCGGATAGTTGTTTAGGTAACAGATGAAGATGAAATACTGTGCCGTCGGCATTAATTATAAATTCCGATTCGGGTATGCGTCTTTTGTTCATAGTGCATGAGTTTTAACTTCAATATTTTACAGTGAGCGAAAATATCTTCGCAGTTATTCGCAAATGTAGTAAATTAAAAAACATAGTAAAGCCTATAAGTTGATAATTATTAAATATAACAGTACATTTTACTGCTTATATCCTCTGATATAATAACTTATAAGGATAAATTATTTAAAAAAACAGCTAAAAAAATTTTGAGAATAATAAAAAGAGAATAATTTTGTAGCTGTATTCTAAAAATACTAAATGATAATATCATATAATTATTAACCCTGAAACTTAGTTTCAAAAACTTAATTATCTATGAAAAAAGTCTTACTATTTGCTGTCTTAGGTTTATTTACCTTAACAGTTACAGCTCAAGAGAATTTTAATGAGAAGAAGAGTTATGTAGTGGAGCGAGCTAAAAACAATTGGTTTTTAGACTTAGGTGTATCTGCCAATGTGTATGTAGGTCAACAAGACAACATCGCTAAATTCGGAAAACGTTTTGCTCCCGGTGGATATATTACAGCAGGTAAATGGATTACTCCTTGGGTGGGTTTTAAATTCGGCTTAGACTTCACTCAATATAAGGGTGCTGCATATAACGACAATGCAAATTTTGTTAGAAATTTGGTTTGGGAACCTGACCAAACTCGCGATGGATTAGAGGGGGTGATGAAACAAAAATGGTTTGCATTTAATCCGCATGTTGATATATTCTTCAGTATGACTAATATAATGGGGCAAATTAAAGAGGACAGACTATATGACTTGATTTTCCAAGTTGGAGCTGGTTTTATGGCAAACAGCGGAAATAAAGTTAAACCCGATTATTGGAATGGCACACAAGGATATGGAAAACATGTCTATTATGCTCCTACAATCAACATCGGTTTGATTAACAAATTTAATGTGTCAGATGCTTGCGATATTAATATTGATATAAAAGGAGGTTGGGTAGGAAATGACTTTGACGGTCAGGTATATTCAATGGACGGAACACAATATAAAGCAGGCGATTTCTTTGCTTCAATTGGCTTAGGAGTAACATGTAAATTTAAATCGACAAAACATACCGAGTATAAACCTTGGATAATTAAAGATACTGAGGAGAGCGAAGCATGTTATGCCGCTTACAAGAAACTTGAGGCAGAAAAAGCAGCTGTTGATGCAGATAACAAAGCTCTTCGCGATGAGTTGGAGAATTTGAAAAAGAATCCTGTTATTATTCGCGATACAGTTGTTTTAACAAAAACAGAGATTGAATACAAAGAGAAACCTCGTACAATGTTAGGATATGTTGAGTTTGCTAATGGTTCTGCAAAGATATCAGCTTCAGACAAAGCTAAATTGGCTGACATTGCAGAGCAAATAAAAGCTAATCCCAACTGTCAATATGAAATTTGCGGTTATGCCGACAATACAACAGGTTCAAAAGCTATTAACGACCGCTTGCGTAACCAACGTGCCGATGCAGCTATTAAAGTGCTTCAAGATTGTGGTGTAAGTCCTAACATTTTGAAGAAAGCTACTAACGACGGAAAACCAGCAAAAGGTATATCTCCAAGAGCAATTGTTATTAACAGCTACGACTGTAAATAATATTTGATAAATAGATATTAAAGGCGGTGTGTCAATAATTGACTCACCGCCTTTTTATCACTCAAAGATATTATGTAAGTTTATCAAGAGATAGGATTCATTCAGCCCTTAAGGTAAAAATATAATATTTTTATTACTACTATTTGCTAATTTGCAAAAAAGTATTACCTTTGCATCGGTTTACCAAATGCCCAGATGGCGGAATCGGTAGACGCGCTGGTCTCAAACACCAGTGGATTCACTTCCATGCCGGTTCGACCCCGGCTCTGGGTACAAAGAGAAGTTCAAAAGAGCTTCTCTTTTTTTGATAGCTTTATATATTAAGAAGCATATTTGATGTGATTCCATCAATCATATTTTTTGGCACTTCACACTCTTTTGCTATTGTTGGCCATTGAGATGCAACTTCGCAAACTTCATCAATAATTAGGGAAGCATTTTTTATATTATTTTTGGCTCCACATTCAAGTAGGTCTTTGCGAGTAATATCATCAAATTTGCCATTTATCGACATCTGATGAGTTGTAGTCCATCCGCCTTTAGGATTATATGCGTAACCCATATCATAGGCGGGTGAAAGTCTCCAAATACCATCTTCTCCCATCAAGAACGATATATTCTTTGTGTGATCATCTTGATTTCGGACAACAACATTGAAAACCATTCGACGGAACATCTCTTGTGCTTGTGAATAGGGTAATTTTAGAGCTCGCATCACATTGAATGCTTGTTCGTAAGAGTATGCTCGATGTAATCGATAATCGTAATGAGCAATACCACATAGTGTTTGCATATGAATTTTTTTGTTATTCTCCCTATCGAAACGTTTGGTAAGGAAATGTGCTCGACCATTCTCTTCTATAAGTGAACACTCTGACATATCAATTCCGCATGCCTTAACTAATTTATAGAACGAATATTCTAATCGCCCATAATTTTCTGTTTCACGAAAACCTGTTGTAGCAGAGACTCCATCAAGTTTGATAATGTAGTAATCAAACCCTCCCGATACATTAGTTTGTCCTGAACGCACATCTCCTGTTGTTTTATTGTAGGCAATAATCGCTTTTGCACGTTGACCTCCTGCAGAAGTTCCCAAACGGAGAATTTCAGCAATAGCTGCTTTTTTATCAGTATTAATGTTTATGCCAAAATTCTCTTTATTTAATAGGGCATCACGAGCAACATCTACCAATGAGTCTATCTCTATTTTTGAGTCTAAACCATAATCAATATTTATTGCCGGTTCAAATTCCAATGCACCCATACATCGTTTTCCTAAAAAACAGAGGGTCTCCACAATGTTACTACTTGTACGTCCTGTTAGTGCAAGCCATCTATCAAATAAAGCTCGTCCGTAGGTGTCGGGTAGTGAATCGGCAAGTAACCCAGGTAGCCCTTTGAAAGTTTCGCGACCTAAATCCCCAAATGAATATACTCGCCCTGAAAGGACAGGCATCATCAATGGAGCTGGTTCTACTCCTTTGCCTATAAAATCTTTGTCGTATTCAAAATGAACTATATCATAACGACTATCCCAACGGAATGTTCCTATGTGATTTCCGAACATTTTTACCTTCGCTACATCTACCATTCTGTTTCCTCCTTTTTGCTATTATTTAACTTGCCAACTGCTCGTTTACGAATTTTCTTTTTTGTTGAATTAACAAGTTCGTAATATTCAATAGGACTCAATTGTTCTTCATCAATTAACGGCTGAAAGATATCCAATTTCCCCAATACTCGTAATACTCTCAACAACGAATCAAAAGATTTAATCTCTCCATTCTCAATTTTTTTTACTGAAGATAATGAAATGTTTGCAGTCTCTGCAAGACTCTCTTGTGTGATATTTTGTTTTAAACGAGTGTTTTTAATTTTCTCACCAAGTTTGGCAAGAATCATGATGTCAGATAAAGCATAAATATTCTCCATAATGGTTTCATTTAGCGCTATTATGTCGCAAATATAAGAATAATAGTTTAATTTGCAACTATTATGTTTGTATAATTATACTTTTCCTTTATTATATGATAGGTTGAGAATGGTTTTGTGAAGTTTCTTTAATATTTTTTCAAGATTTCTTTTCTTCAAATTTTAACAAATTATTTGAAGCCTTCAGCAAAGTGACTATTTTTTTTTATAGAATTAAAAATTACCTTTGTAAGTATTATAATTTGAGAGAGTAAATAGATAAATATGAATATCATTATTATTGGAGGAACTTCGGGAATAGGCAAAGCTCTTTATGATAAATATGTTGTGAAGAATAATCGTATTGCAGTTATAGGGAGAAGGAGTGATTTACTTGAAAAATTGTATAGAGAGAATCCTTGCAATACTATTATTGCTAAAGCAGATGTAACAATTCAATCAGAAATAGATAAAGCAATTGAATATATTTGTAAAGAGCTTGACAATATTGATTTAGCTATTGTATGTTCAGGCATTGGTAATATTAATTCTTCACTTGAATATTCAATTGAAAGACCCACGATAGATACAAATGTGACCGGTTGGACTTTTTGTATTGATAAACTTTATAATATTTTCAATAATCAAGGACATGGTCATCTTGTTGCTATAACCTCAGTTGGTGGGTTACGTGGTGAGCCAATGTCCCCTGCATATAGTGCATCAAAAGCATACCAAATTAATTATACAGAAGCATTACGAAAAAAATCTTTTAAAACCGGTAGTAAGATAGTAGTAACTGATGTACGACCAGGACTTGTTGATACTGCTATGGCAAAAGGAGAAGGACTATTTTGGGTAATGCCTGTAGAAAAAGTTGCTCAACAAATTTACAATGCCATTCGTAAGAAAAAGTCCAAAGCCTATGTAACTAAACGTTGGCATATACTCGCTATAATTAATAAAATATTACCATTCTGTTTATATAAAAGAATCTAACGTACACGTAGGATTTGATGTTGCAGGAACAATGTTCCTTAATTTCCAAAGATGTGATAAGTTTCTTGAAAATTCGTTCGGAAATAGAACAATCAGGGGTACAAAGAGAAGTTCAAAGGATCTTCTCTTTTTATATTTTGGGCTTTAGAGCACCATATTCTGCTGCTGTTTTATATTTGTAGAATAGATTTTCTCTACAAATTAAATAGACAAGAACTTTGTAAACAAAAGAAAATATAAATGCCAACCCCAAACCTATTGCTCCTGAGACAAATGTAATCGATAAAAGACCCCAGCAATCAAAACCTTCAGTACACATAAATATTGTATAGGCAGTAATTAAACAAATCAAAGGTACTGCTATTCTAATATATTTATCTACTTTTTTATGCTTATAGCAGTTGGGGCATACCATATTGCTATACTCTTTTGTGGTGATAGTATAATATACTCCTCCAATTAAAGTAGAGCCGCTTCCTATTTCTTTGTCTTCATTATCGGTATATTGGGCAGATTCTATTAGGTGAAGTTTTTCACATGATGGGCATCTATAATAGCCATAAGGGATATCTCTTGAGAAATAAGCATTTGTTATATTGTAGTATTTCAACTCCTCTTCTGATCGTTCAATAGGGGTTATAATAGGCTTGCCCTCAGCATCTTTACATTCACGAAGCCATTTTATACGCTTTTTCGATAGAGTTACTCGTAAAGGTGTAGGTTGTAATAATTTTTTTATTAAAGCGTAAAAGATTTTTTGAAAAAGGATAGACAATGGAATAAATATAATCATCACACCTCCAACAACTGCAAGGTTATCTGCCCAAAATCCTCTTGAACTAAAAGCAGAGAGCAATATTACTGTTAAAGCTATTACACTAAAAGCAAAAATTGTAGTATATTCAATATTTTTATTCCTTTTGTAACATTTGTTACACATATTAAATTCTTCACCTAATGTCCTATAAAAATTATCATCGGATTTTACTTTACCACAATACGAGCAAAAGTGGTAGCCATCCGGAATGTCAATTTGATTTTTGCCCTTTTTCTGCTGTTCTCTATTGGTTTTAGTTGCTCGCGATGAAATAGATAATAATATACTTCCTACTTTAAACTCTAAATAGAGTTCATTATCCTGTTTTGTTTCACAGTAAGAACAAAATAAAGAGTCTTTACTAATCTCTTTGCCACATTTATAACAAAATTTATTCATGGGACATAAATAATATTTGTGAAAAGAATTTTTGTTATACAAATATACAAATATTTTAGATAAATAATGAATTGCTAATTTATTATTTAATTTTTTAGGATTTCATTATTGTGTATATTGAGAACTTGTGCCTCTCTTTTTTTGTTCAGTAATCCATACTCCATACTTGCACAAAACTTGTACAAAAGTATCCAATATTTGCAAAATTGGAAAGAATTATATATGTTTGCATTGAAATAAAATCAAAAGATATGATTGAACTTCCTCCTCAAATTTCGGACAAAGAATTTACAGAGGCCTTAAATGAAAGATCTAGTAATATAAACATAAGGCATTCTCCGCTAATAGATAAGATAAATTATGAGTATGAGTATTGGGATAGTGTAAAATATAAGAAACTCCCCGATTGGTGCCCCTCTCATCAAAATTTATGGGTTTACGTAAAAACCTCACGTATTTTCAATTATGTTTATCCATGGGATAAATACGGAGTTAGGTTTGGACTAACTAACCGAATGCAACGTTTGTGCCATGAATTTGATATGAATTTTGGCGGTTCTTGGTCTAATGACTCACTAATTCCACAAGAGAACAGAGAACAGTTTTTGATTAGTTCTTTAATGGAGGAAGCCATATACTCAAGTCAGATGGAAGGAGCCGTAACTACTCGTAAAGTTGCAAAAGAGATGTTACGCAAAAAGATTACTCCTAAAGACAAATCTCAACAAATGATAGTTAATAACTATCAAACTATTAGATACATAGTAGATAATAAGGGTAATACTTTAACTCCTGAATCTATATTACATATACATCGATTGATGACAGAAAACACTCTTCTTAATCAAGATGATGCAGGGCAACTACGTGATAACGATGAAGTAGTTGTCGAAAATGCAATTACGCATGAAGTAGTGCATACACCTCCATCTTATTCTGTGTTACCTCAATTTATTAATGATTTATGTGATTATTTCAATGAAACTGAGTTTGAAGTTTTTGTTCACCCTATTATTCGTGGAATTATTATTCACTTTATGTTAGCATATATGCACCCATTTGTTGACGGGAATGGAAGAACTGCACGTGCATTATTTTATTGGTACATGCTAAAACAAGGATATTGGCTAACAGAATATCTATCTATTTCTCGAGTTATAGCTAAGTCTAAAAAATCTTATGAAAAAGCATATCTGTATGTGGAATCAGACAAAATGGACTTAGGCTATTTTGTTATATATAATCTTAAAGTATTAGAACAATCTTTCAAACAATTACAAGAGTATATTAAGAAAAAACAGAACGAAAAATACTCTTCAAAGGAATTCCTTAAATTGGGAAATATTAATGAACGCCAAGCTCAAATATTAAAAATCTTCGATGAAAATCCAAAAGAAGTACTTACCGTAAAAGACTTACAAGTCAAATTCTTAATTTCTCCAACTACTGCAAAAAGTGATATAATAGGACTAATTGAACGAGGATTTCTCTCTGAAATTTCTTTTAATAAAGTAAAACGAGGATATATTAAAAGTGAGAATTTTGATAAACTTGTCGAGAAGTAAGAAAGATGAAATATAGAGTGCGAAGGAACTGTCTTAATGTTAAGTCCCTTGTAAAGAACATCATATAACAATAACAGAATATCTAAATAGAGAAATTTCAAGTAATTTGTTAAATTCTTGGAAAGTAAATGCAATACATTCTGAGATTGAATATGTATAAATGACCAATATTGCTATGTTAATAATTTATTTTTATATTTGTGAAAGTATGTTTTGTTTATCTTATAAAAAACTAAAATAATGAAATTTAAAGTTCTATTTTTATTTTTGTTCATTTCTTTGGGTAGTGTATTTGCATGGTGCCCTCAAAATGAGAAAGAAGCCAAAGAATACTTAACTAAAAACATTCAAGAACTAGATCCAATAGAGGGATTGTATCATGTGGAGAATATCGTAGAGGTATATACACCATATACAGGCAGGGAAATTGTTACGGAAAACTTAGTATGCTCAATTACTAGAGCTCATAAAGAAGACTTTTTTCTTATTCAGGGCTTAAAAGGTAATATAGAAGGTACTATAGGTGTTGTTGAGAAGATGGGAGACATGCATAAATATTCTTTACTGAGAGGTACTCGCAATGGAAGTGTCAAAAAAAACATATTTGAATTTACAGATTTGTTTTCATTTGAGATTATTTCAAGTAATTCCTATAGAGGTGCTTCAAGTAAAACAACAACACGTTATATAAAAAAATTCCCCACTTTAGATATGTATAAAGATATTAGTGCTTCTAAAAGTTCTAGTTTTGAGAAATCATCAGGAACAGGATTTTTCTTAAATAAAGATGGATATATAGTCACCAATTATCATGTTGTTGAAAATGCGATAGATGGAAATATAAAAGTTACGAGTATAAATGGAGATAACAATAAAAGTTTTAGTGTAAAAGTTTTAGTGACTGACAAACAAAATGACCTTGCAATACTTAAAATCTCAGATACAAACTTTACACCGCTCTTAAATATACCTTATACTTTCAAATTCAACACGTCTAGCATTGGAGAAGATTGTTTTGTATTGGGTTATCCATTAATATCCTCCATGGGTAAAGATATAAAACTAACAAATGGTATTATCAGTTCAAGAACGGGTTATGATGGAAATGTCGCTCAATATCAGACCTCAGCTCCTGTACAAGCAGGAAATAGTGGTGCACCATTGTTTGATAAAGAGGGTAACATTATAGGAGTTATAAAAGCTAAACATTCTATAGCAGAAAATGCAGGATACGCTGTTAAAGCGAGCTATATAAGAAATTTGATTGATTTACTACCAACTCCCATTACATTACCAGAACACAACATTTTAAAAGGGAAAACACTACCACAGCAAGTAGAACTTGCAAGTAAGGCGGTTTGTATTATCATTGTAAATGGGGAATAAATTATGGCTATCTCTAAAGGAAGAAATGAATTACAAGCAAGTATTGAGGATTGGGGAACAATTTTAGAATCTCTTGCTATAGATATAAATTCTTATTATCAGGGTAAAATAACCAATATTGAAGATGATATAAAAAGATTTAAAGAGAACAATTATAATGAGAATTTTGAAGAAATTAAAAGCATTATAGATACACAAATACAAGAAATAGGGATTTATAAAGAATTTCAGAGAGGTGCATTAGAAATGTTGGTAGTAAAAATCTATTCCTATGCCGAAAGACATTTTGAAATTCTATTATCTCGAGTATCATACAATAGAAGTAAAGCAAAAAATGAATACTCAAAAGACGGACAGCCAGCAAAAGGTGTTTCAGATATTGAGAAATTTTTTTACATTCTTAAAAAGCATAAAAAATTATCTATTGTTCAAATTTCAGATATATGGATAGATTATAAAGCATTTCATTTGCTAAGGAACGATATAACTCATCGCACAGCACATAATAATTCAATAGATATTGATTATGTAAATTCAAACTTAACCCAGATATCTAAATTGTTGATGATAATAGAAATAGGGACAAGATAATAACCTTTGTTAAATTTGTATTGGTATATTACCAAATAAGAATAAGTATATTATTTATACCTAAAGGAACAAGAATGTCACATTGTGACACCACTCTCTTAACATAAAATAGTACAAAACAACTGTCTTGCAAAATGAGGAGGCTCTGGATACTACGGAGAAAGTTAAAAACTTTCCTCGTTTTCTTTTTTACCACATCGTAACTCATTGGGGTAGTTAGTCGGCCCTTAAAAAGCATCTAAACGATTATTATTCAAGTAAATAATCATCTGAATATTTGGAAATATCTGCAAGATTTTGTATCTTTATGGTATAAAACTTGCAGATTTATATGTTAAAAACGACACCAAACAATTCCGGATTATTCTCAGATTTGGCAGATATGCTAAATCAAAATCACCCATTGTACAAACTTGCCCATAAAATAGATTGGCAAAAATTAGAGGACGCTTTTAGTCCATTGTATTGCAGTAATAATGGTCGTCCCGGAAAGCCAATACGCTTAATGAGTGGTCTTCTTATTTTAAAGCATCTTCGTAATATCTCAGACGAAACAGTAGTAGAACAATGGAGCGAGAATGCTTACTACCAATATTTTTGCGGAATGAAAGAATTTACACCAACCTATCCGTGTAATTCAACAGAACTTGTTCATTTCAGAAAACGCATAGGAGAAAAAGGGATAGAGTTGATATTTCAAGAAAGTATAAGAGTAAATCAAGAAGAGGATAATGACGATCATCATAAGAGAGCCTTTATAGACTCCACTGTTCAGGAGAAGAATATAACCCACCCAACAGATTCAAAACTGCATAAAAAGATAGTAAAAAAGATTCTAAAAATAGTAGATGAATTAGGATTACCCATACGACAACGCTATACTTTTGTATTAAAGAAAATTTACCGAGAACAACGATTCCGCATACACCCT
>JAGBHI010000084.1 GCA_017935575.1 Bacteroidales bacterium
ACAGGAACTGAGGAAGTATATCCACTACTACAATAATGACAGAATTAAACTGAGACTAAAAGGAAAGAGTCCGGTGCAATACCGAACTCTTTACCAATAAAACTTTTTATTAATCCGTCCAACTTTTTGGGGTCAGATCACAAGTGGTCTGTGATATAATAATATTCAATATTGGTAACAGCTACTATTTACCCAACATCGCTTTTACTTGCTTTAATACGTTCTCTGCTGAGAAGCCGAATTTTTCGTCAAGCACTTTGTACGGTGCTGAATAGCCAAAGTGGTCAAGTCCCCATACTACTCCGTTTACTCCTACCAAACGTGCCATTGCTGATGGCAATCCTGCTGTTAGTCCGAATACCGGTTTGTCTGTTGGTATTACACTTACACGATACTCGGGTGTTTGGTTAAAGAATAGTCCTGTTGATGGTGCTGACACTACTTGTGCTTTGATGCCTGCTTCGTGCAATAGAGGTAGTGCTGCCATTAGGGTTGATACCTCACTTCCACTCGCAACCATTACTACATCGGGATTTTCGTCTTTGGCTACTATGTATGCTCCTTTTTCTGCTTGTAACGCCTCTTCGTAACGGTCGCCATTCATTGCAGGAATATCATCTACGTTTTGACGTGATAGTATCAAGGCTGTAGGCGAATCGGTATTCTCCATTGCCAACTTCCACGCTACTACTGTTTCTGCTCCGTCGGCAGGACGCAATACCAACATACTGTTTTTGCCTTTGTGGTTTTTAAGTTCTTCAAGCAAACGTATTTGTGCCTCTTGCTCTACGGGTTGGTGTGTAGGTCCGTCCTCTCCTACGCGGAATGCATCGTGTGTCCATACATATTTTACAGGAAGACGCATCAATGCAGACATACGTGCTACAGGTTTAATGTAGTCAGAGAATACGAAGAATGTTCCGCTCGCTGCCATTATTCCGCCATGTAATACCATTCCGTTCATTACGGCAGCCATTGTTATCTCGCTTACTCCTGCATGCAAGAATGCTCCTTCAAAGTTATATGGTGCAAAGGCTTTTGTCTTTTTCAAGAAGCCATCGGTTTTATCTGAATTTGCCAAATCGGCTGATGCCACCACCATATTACCTATTTGCTCACCAAATGTTGATAACACTGTTGCTGATGCTACGCGTGTTGCTTGATTTGGTTTTAATGCTATTGACTTATAGTCAATTTCAGGGACTTCGCCTGAGATATATTTTTTCAATAATGCTGCTTTCTCGGGATTTGCTTTTTCCCACTCAGCTTGCTCTGCACGTTTTGCTGCAACTATCTTGCGAAGTTCTGCTTTACGCTCTTCGTATAGTTGTACCGACTCGGGGAATATTGCAAATGGATCTTCGGGGTTTCCGCCAAGATTTAGTATAGTTTTTTCAACCGATGCTCCTGCTGCACTTATAGGTTGTCCGTGTGTTGAACATTGACGCTCAAAGTTGCTTCCGTCCTCTTTTACTGCACCTTTACCCATAATTGTTTTACCAATTATTAGAGTTGGGCGTTTTTCCTCTTTTTGAGCCGATAGTAGTGCATCGTAAATGGCTTGTGAATCGTTACCGTCTATCTCCATTACGTTCCAATTCCAAGCACGATATTTTGCTGCTGTATCTTCTGCTGTTACAGCATCTGTATCGGTTGACAATTGAATATCGTTACTATCAAAGAACATTATCAAGTTACTTAAACCAAAGTATCCTGCCATACGTCCTGCTCCTTGAGATATCTCCTCTTGTATTCCTCCGTCAGAGATAAATGCGTATGTTTTGTGAGACATCCACTCTCCAAAACGAGCCACCATGAAACGCTCAGCCATTGCTGCTCCTACTGCCATTGCATGACCTTGTCCAAGAGGACCTGAAGTATTCTCTATTCCGCGTTCAACGTTTAGCTCAGGGTGTCCTGGGGCTTTTGTCCCCCATTGACGGAACTCTTTTATCTCGTCAATAGTATAGTTACCAATCATAGCCAATACACTATATAGCATGGGCGACATATGTCCGGGATCAAGGAAAAATCTATCTCGATTTATCCATGCCGAATCGTCCGGGTCATACACCATAACTTTTGAATAGAGCGTGTTTATAAAATCTGCTCCACCCATTGCTCCTCCGGGGTGACCTGATTTTGCCTTCTCAACCATTGCCACTGTAAGCACTCGGATATTATCCGCTACTCTCTCTTGTATTTTCTTGTCGATTGCCATTGTTATTTATGATAACTCTTTTGTTCAACTTTGCACGGTTACCCTGCATTTTATTTCTCTTTTGCAAATTTAGTTATTTATTCTATATAATTAATCATATATTATACATTATTTATCAACAAAAAACGGAAATCTTACGACCTCCGTTTTTTCTCTTCTATTTGTAGGTTATTTTTGATTATTCTACTACTAATTTACGTGAACCGTCGCCAATAACTACATCATATATTTTTGGTAATTTACCATATTTCTCTTTGTATTTTGCTTGAGCTTGTTCAATGAATAGTTCGTACAACTCATCTTTTACAAGGTTAATTGTACAACCTCCAAAACCACCACCCATCATACGTGAGCCTGTTACATTACAGTCAATTGCTACGTCAACCAAGAAATCCAACTCTTCGCAACTTACTTCGTAATCTTTACTTAAACCAAAGTGAGTTTCGTACATTTTCTTTCCTACAGTTTCGTAATCGCCTGCTTCAAGAGCATCACATACATCAAGTACACGTTGAACCTCTCCGATAACATATTTTGCACGGCTGTAATCTTCTGGTTTAAGTTGATCTTTAACCTCTTCAAGCATATCAAAGTTTGCATCGCGCAATGACTCAACTTCGGGATATTTTGCTTTGATTACCTCTGCTACATGCTCACAACTTAAACGACGATCGTTGTAAGGAGAACCTACCAATGCATGTTTTACGCATGTGTTAAGCAATACCAATTTGTATCCTTTGGGATCGAATGGGAAGTATGAGTACTCCAATGAACGACAGTCCAAACGAATTAGACTTCCCTCTTTACCGAATACACTTGCAAATTGGTCCATAATTCCGCAATTTACACCAACATAGTTGTGCTCAGTTGCTTGTCCCACTTTTGCCAACTCAAATTTATCAATTTTGTTGTCACCAAACATATCGTTTAGTGCATATGCATATGTACTCTCCAATGCTGCAGATGAAGACATTCCTGCTCCAAGAGGTACATCTCCTGCAAATGCAGTGTTAAATCCTTTTACGGGCACTCCGCGTTTAATCATTTCGCGACATACTCCAAAGATATATTTTGCCCATGATGCGCGAGGTGCGTCCTCTTCGTTCAAGCCAAACTCAACATAATCTTTTTCGTCAATTGAATATGCTTTTACTTTATCTGTTCCGTTTGGTTTCAACTCTGCAATAATTCCTTTGTTTACTGCTCCGGGGAATACAAATCCGTTATTATAATCGGTGTGCTCACCTATTAGATTGATACGACCGGGTGATGCATAAAGTTCTCCTGTTGTGCCATCAAAGTGTTTGATGAAACGACTTCTGACAAAATCTATATTCATAATTAGTTAGTTTTTTGTATGATTAGAGTTTTATTGATTTTTTATTTTTTTGCAGGTTTTGAACCTATCAAAGCATAGAATAATAGGTATGCTGCACATGCTATTACTACCCAGAAACTTGTCATGTAATCGGTCATCTCAGCTACTTGTGCTTGGATTGCCAACATTACTGCACAACCAAATACCATTGTCATAAAGATTCCTGATGCAACTGCAGTATATTTGCCTAATCCCTCTACTGCCATATTGAAGATTCCTCCCCACATTACTGATGTACACAAACCTACCAATAGGAATGCAAATATTCCAACAGGCACGTTAGCCCAGATTAGTGTTAGAGTTCCCCAATCAATACCGGGTACGTTTACTGTTACATCTGTTGGCGCAAACATTCCGAAGAATACCAATACCAATGTTAAGATTGATACTGTTGTAATCATTGCACGGCTTGATACTTTATTACCGATTGATGCTCCAACGAAACGTCCTACCATCATCAAGAACCAATATACAGCTACTATCAATCCTGCTGTTGCTGCGTTAATTCCTAATTCGGGAGTATTAACAAGATACATATTTACGTATGTAGGTGTTCCTACCTCAATTCCCATGTATAGGAAGATACCCAAGATACCCAATACAAAATGACGATATTTTAATGCGCCTTTTATTAAACTTGTGTCAATAGGTGCTTGTTCGGGCTCTTCAATCTTAGTTTTCAAGATTGTCAAGAATGCAACCACAAATATACCCAATGCTATCATCAACGCGGGTGTTGCATCTGCTATTTTTGTTTCGGGTGTAATCTCTCCAATTAATGCACCCATTATGATGTAAACTGCTACTGCTGCCAATGAATTGAATACTCCTCCTGTTTGGATTAATTGGTTTCCTGAGTTACCACCACCTCCAAGTAGGTTCAACATTGGGTTTACTACACAGTTTAGAATACACATACAGAAACCTGTAATGAATGCACCTATCAAATATACTGTAAACACAACTCCTATTCCGTTTGCTACATCTAACAAACTACTTGACCATTGTACTAAAATTCCTATAATTCCGACCATCAAACCAATCAAGGCTGTTTTCTTGTATCCGAATTTTGCAATAAGCATACCTGCTGGAACTCCCATTACCAAATATGCCACGAAGTTTCCATAGTTTCCGATTTGTGCTAATACTTCAGATACTCCTCCTTGTGCTTTAATGATGTTTGCCATTGGTGAACAAAGGTTTGTTACGAAGGCAATCATTGCAAAGAGCGCAATCATTACGATTATGGCTCCCCATTGTTTTTTTTGTTGACTCATAATTGTTTTAATTTAGTTTTTATTATTAGTTATTTTTCTACTCCAAATTTATATATGGTCTTTTGGTAATACTCCTCACCCTGATTTAATATACAATCGGGGAAATGGGGTTTATTAGGAGTATCGGGGAAGTGTTGTGCTTCAAAACAAATTGCACTTCGTTTTGGGAAGGTTGCTCCGTGTGCTCCTTCAAATCCGCTATGCCAATTTGATGTATATACTTGTACTCCCGGTTCGGTTGTATAAACTTCCAATGTACGACCGCTTATAGGCTCGACACATTTTGCAGCATACGACAACTCTCCTGGCTCTTTTTTATTCAATACCCAACAATGGTCATAACCAACGCCAAACTTTGTTTGTTCAAAATCTGCATCAATGCGCTCTCCTACTACATGAGGTGTGCGGAAATCCATAGGAGTTCCCTCTACTGCATCAATGCGTCCGTAGGGGATTGATGTCTCATCTACAGGAACATAAAAATCTGCATTCATTGTTAAGATATTGTTCTCAACAGATGCTGTATCTTTTTGTATTCCTGAAAGGCTAAAGAATGCGTGATGTGTTAAGTTTACTATTGTTTTTTTATCGGTAGTTGCCGAATATTCTATTACAAACTCATTTTCGTCAGTCAACGAATATACTACTGTTATATCAAGATTTCCGGGGAAACCCTCTTCTCCGTCAGCAGATCTGTATGTTAATTTAATGGCACTATCGTTTATTTGCTCTGCGTCCCATACACGAGCATGAAAACCTGTTGGACCACCGTGTAATGAGTTAGGTCCGTTATTTATTGCAAGAGAGTACTCTTTACCGTCTAATGTAAATTTACCTTTTGCTATTCGGTTACCGTAGCGCCCTACAAGTGTACTCAAAAATGGTTCAGGGCTATTTACAACCTTCTCAATTGAGTCGTGTCCTTGTATTACATTTGCATACTTACCATCTTTGTCGGGCATCATTATTGACAATACAGCTCCGCCATAGTTGGTTACACATATTTCTGCTCCATTGTTGTTTTTTAATACATACATAGAGGTTTGTTTTCCTGCTATCTCTGTTTCAAAATCAACCTTTTTTAATCCTGATAATGTCATATTTACATCTGTTTTTATTTTGTTTGCAATATGCGATTGTACAAAATTAGCATTTATTTGTATCGGCTAACAATCAATCTTATATGTTATATAACATAAAAACAACCTTTTTAGTATATTCGTTCGCCAAATATTCCAGTTCCTACCCTCACAATGTTTGACCCACACTCTACAGCCATGGCATAATCGTGTGACATTCCCATTGAACAATAACGGAATTTTGTATTGTCTGCAAAATATTTTTGTTTAATCTTGTCAAATTCAGAGCGTATAGAGATAAACTCTTCTCTTATCTGAGCCTCATCATCAGTATAACTTGCCATTCCCATTACTCCACAAAAACAGATAGAGGTTAGATTGCGCCATTCACCAGACTCCAAATATACCTCTAACTCATCAATGGTAAAACCGCTTTTTGTCTCCTCTTGTGCTACATGCAATTGTAAAAGACAGTTTACAACACGCCCCTCTTTTTGAGCGCAACTGTTTATCTCTTTTATCAGCTTTACACTATCTGCACTATGAATTAGGGATACAAACGGAACTATATATTTTACTTTATTGGTTTGCAAGTGTCCTATAAAATGCCACTCTATATCTGAAGGCAATTGCTCTTTTTTTGGTAACAACTCTTGCACCCTGCTCTCTCCAAAAATACGTTGTCCTGCATCATAAGCCTCTTTCAATGCTTCAACTGCATGAAACTTTGAAACAGCACAAAGCTCCACTTCTTGCGGAAGTGAAGCTTTGTATTTTTGTATATTTTCAGCGATTGCACTCATCTCTGAAAGTTTTTTATTATTGTGCCGAGTCCTTTTCTACATCGTAACGGAATACGTCCATTATGGCTGTTTCCGCTATTGATGCCACCTCGTAATCAATCATGGTTGTTCCCATCTCTGCTGTAACGGTAGCCAGGGCTGTTGCAAAATCTTGTGCTTGTACCAACATTAATGCCGATGTACGTTTTTCTGCCCCGCTCTTTTCGTCAAGTGTTATATAATTCAATTTTGCCTTATACCACTTATCGCCGGTCTCGTCAAAGAATATATCTGCCAATTTTACTCTTTTTATATCGGCTACTGTAAACTCGCCTGATATATATGGTTTCATCTCCTCTATAATGCGAGCTTCTGCCTCTGTAAATGATAGAGCATCTACCAAATATGGTTCGCTTACACTCTTTGGCAAGCCATTCTCCATCATTTTATCATATTTTACTTTACATTCAAACCAATTACTCATATTTATTCAAATTATCTGATTCTGTTACTTTTTCCCAAATTTTAATTGACTCAACAGCCTCTTGTCGCATTATATTAGTTGATGGAATACCTATCTCCATTTTATCTTTTACCAATGCACTGTGTTGATATTTTTTAAGAATACTTGAATTTATAATATCTTCTGTTGTACACGCATAAAACACCTCATCAATGTTAGCTATTTTAATTGCCTCGATACACATTTGACAAGGAATACTTGAAGTATATATTTTACAGCCTGACAAATCGTGAGTTTTTAATCTTGAGGCTGCTTGACGAATTGCTATCATCTCGGCATGAGCTGTTGGATCTATTTTTCTCACTACCCTATCTGCTCCTCTTGCTACAATTCTTCCATCTTTCACTATTACCGCACCAAATGGAGCCTCTCCTACCCTTGCACTTTTCATAGAGAGGTCTATTGCCTCTCTCATAAAATCAGCATCACTTTTTGCGCTCATTTTCTTCTCCTCTTCTTTCTTATATATTGTTATCCAAACTTTTATTTATCTCAGAGATATAATCAAGCAACTCCTCTCGTCCTCTATTATCCTCTGAAGAGGTTACATAGATAGGAGGTAACTCCTCCCAACTCTTTAGTAACTCTTTCTTATAATTTTTGATATTACCAGCTAATTTTTCTTTGCCAAGTTTATCAGCCTTAGTAAATATTATAGCAAATGGAATACCGTTTTCCCCGAGCCATTCCATAAACTCCATATCCACTTTTTGAGGTGTATGACGACAATCTATCAACACAAACAAGAGTGTCATCTCCTCGCGTTGCAAAATATATCCCTCTATAACTTTTCGTATCTTTTCTCGCCCCTCTTTACTACATTTTGCATATCCGTACCCTGGCAAATCAACTATGTACCAAGAATCATTTACAAGAAAATGATTTATACACACTGTTTTTCCCGGTGTTGATGAGGTTTTTGCCAAACCCTTTTGTAATGTCAAGGCATTGATTAATGACGATTTGCCTACATTTGACCGTCCTATAAACGCATATTCAGGCTTCCCATCTGCAGGACACTTTCCTACATTTGTATTGCTTGCTATAAATTTTGCGTTTTTTACAATTAGCGTCATAACATCACTTTTTCACCCACAAATATATAAAATTCTTCGTAGTTGAACGAATTTTTTGTTACTTTTGAAGAAAAATTATCGTAACATTTTTACCAAAATTACAATTTTGAAATAACCTATATAAATGAGCAATTCATTCTCGTCTCCTTTATTGGATAGCGCAATCAATGAAATATCAAAACTTCCCGGTATCGGGAAGAAAAGTGCATTGAGATTGGTTCTTCATCTTTTGAGGCAAGATGAAGATGTTGCTACTGCTTTGGGAGAATCAATCATAAAACTCAGGAAGGAGATTAAGTATTGTAAAATATGCCACAACATATCAACAAGTGAGGTATGCGAAATTTGTTCTGACCCCAAAAGAGACAACTCTGTTATTTGTGTAGTTGAGAGCATAAAAGATGTTATCTCCATTGAAAACACTCATCAATTTAATGGGTTATATCATGTTTTAGGTGGAATTATATCTCCTATTGATGGTATATCTCCAAGTGATATAGAGATTGAATCGCTTGTTGAGAGGGTTGCAAAGGGCGATATATCGGAGGTTATTCTTGCCCTTAGCACAACGATGGAGGGTGATACTACCAATTTTTATATCTTCAGAAAACTTGCAAACTTTGATATAAAAATATCAATATTGTCTCGCGGGGTTTCAATAGGAGACGAATTGGAATATACCGACGAGGTAACTCTCGGACGTTCTATTTTGAACAGAATGCCCTTTAATGAATCTTTTAAAATATAACTCAAATGAGACTTGATAGTGAGAAAATATTTCTGAGAGCTGTTGAACCCGAAGACCTTGAGTTTTTATACAAATGGGAGAATAGTATTGAGATTTGGGAAGAGAGCAACACCCTCGCTCCATATTCAAGGCTCGCCATCAAAGAGTTTATCGAGAGGAGTTTATCAGAGAATGTTCTTGAAATAAAGCAGATACGCTTTATGGTTTGTTCAAAACATAATAATAGTGTTGTAGGCACTGCCGATATTTTTGATATTGATACTCTTCATAATAGAGCCGAAATAGGGCTGTTGATTGACTCCGATTTCAGAGGAAAAGGTTTTGCGAAAGAGACTCTTGACCTATTATGTAAATATGCCACAGACATTTTAATGCTAAAACAACTTTATGTTCATATTGCCACTGACAACATCTCTTGTATTGAAATGTTTGAAAAGAGCGATTTTGTAAAATGTGGAACCCTAAAGAGTTGGCTCAGACGAAGAAGCGGATATAAAGATGTAGCTGTTTATCAGAGAATTCTCAGTTAGCTACCCCATGTGGTTTTAATTAAATATTGGAGATGGTGGCACTCTTAGCCATGAGGCATAACCTTCGCCTAATTGATTAAGATATTTACGCCACATTTTTTCATTGTTTGCTGCATACATAAAATCATCGCCTTGCGGTTGTAATACTCCCCACGTTTGGGTTCTTACCTCCATTTTTAACTGTTCTTTACTCCAACCGCTATATCCAAGAAAGAATTTTATATATCCGTCTATCTTATTACCTGCCGATAGATATGAGAGGACCGAAAGCATATCACCCCCTATGCTTATTCCATTACCAATATATTCCGATTCGGAGATAATGCCTCCCAGCGTATGCAAAAAGAATAATCTATCACCCTCTACAGGTCCACCACAATAGAGCGGAATATCAGGAAATGATTTGAATGTATCAACAACAGAGTTTAGCGTAAACGGAAATAGTTTATTCTGAACAAAGCCCATAATATCTTTATCAAATGAGGTAAGATAAATTACTGAACGGTTAAACCACACCTCATCTAATACGGGATTTGCTATCAACAGAGTGTTTTTTGCAGGTTTTATCTCATTTGGTTCTATTCCGAATAGTTCTGAATAGTTTGCTATCTCCATTTGCTCTTACTCTTAGATTAAAAAAAACGGCATTGCCCCTTTTGAAGTAATGCCGTTTTTATCTTATTGTTTTATTTATTGATTTTTACCTTTTGCTTCCCAACCAAGAGCACTTGCTCCAAGTACAGCAGCATCACTCTCTTTTAATTCAGAGAACAACAAATCAACTTTATTCTTGTAGATATTAAGCATATTACGCTCCATACTTTCGCGTATGGGTTTCATAATCAACTCTCCTGATTTTGCAAGACCACCAAACAATATTATTGCTTTAGGACTTGAGAATGCAGTAAAGTTTGCAAATGCCTCTCCAAGAATATTTCCTGTATATTCAAATATATCTTTTGCTATTTGGTCGCCTGCTATTGCAGCATCATATACATCTTTTGAAGTTATATCTTGTATGGGGATTTGACGCAACAAACTATTGTCTTTACGTATCTCCAAGAACTCACGAGCAGTACGAGCTACACCTGTTGCCGATGCGTATGTCTCAAGACAGCCTGTTCTTCCACAACCACAAGCGCGTCCGTTAACAGGTTTTACAATAACGTGACCCAACTCTCCTGCGAAACCATCGTGTCCGTAAACCAATTGACCGTTTACAACAATACCACTACCTACTCCTGTTCCAAGAGTAATCATTATGAAATCTTTCAATCCACGAGCTGCACCGTATGTCATCTCTCCAATTGCTGCGGCATTTGCATCGTTGGTTAATGCTACAGGTATTCCAAATCTCTCGCTCAACATTTCTGCCAAAGGCAATACTCCACGCCAAGGAAGATTGGGGGCAAACTCAATTGTTCCGTTAAAGTAGTTTCCGTTGGGAGCTCCAACACCAATTCCTGCAATTTTGCCTACTACATCGTTTTTCTCCAATAATTGAAAGAGTTGTTCATGAAGTTCATTAACATAATCCTCAATTTTTGAATGTTTTCCTGTTTTAATTGAACCGTTGTCAATTATTGTTCCACGTGCATCAACGATGCCGAATACTGTATTGGTACCGCCTATATCAATACCTACTACATAAGGTTTGCTCATAATGATTTTATTTTTAGGTTATATATATGTTTGCTTATTGCAATAACGCAAAGTTAAATCTCTTTTTTTTTATTTCAAAGCTATAGCTATAACTTTTTTTAAATACTCTTTATTTTTTATGGCAGACCATTAATATTTACGTTTAATAGCTTTGCAGTTCTACGGCAACAACCTCTGCCACTCTTATTCCCGGTTTCAACTCTCCACCTATTGAGTACAAGACTCCGTTATTATGAATAAGCGATGCTCCTGCTCGTGCTGTCAAAGAAGTAACAACTATCTCTTCCCATTTGTTTCTTAACGAGTTATAAATAACGACCTTATCATTAAATTTATACCATTCGGGAGATTGTGTCATATAATCTTTTGCCTGATGTTTAAGTTGTTCTTGCAAATCAGCATCATTTTGCTCAATAGCCTGCTTCATTTTTGCTTCGCGCTGTAATGCCGATAAAAATATATCTTTATTTACTCCGCCTGCAAAAACAGCCAAAGTATCGTTTATTTTGGCTACTGCGCCTCCACCAAAGAAAAGCTCTTCTCCGTTTATATTAGGCGCCAAAACCTCTCGCCATGAGCCTCTTCGGAAAGAATATTCGTATCCGTTTGGCGATACTGATGGTGCATTACCATCAACAGATGCTGAGAAACCTCCAAAAATATAAAGAGCCAACTCTCCTTCGGGATTTTTCATCACAACACACACAGGCTGTACTCTCGGATTGCCGGGGAATGGGGGCAATTCAACCCACTCTTGTTGTAAATTGGTAAAATCGAGCAAGAATACTCTATTTGAAGGCACTCCGTTTGCATTTCCTCCTGCAATGTATATCATGGTATCTGTTGCAGCACCTCCCATATTATCAAGAGACACCGGCAAATCGGGCAACGGATTTATCGTAACCTCCATTGAATCGGCATAATAGGTTAATATATCTGCCGTTTTTAAAGACTTCTTACCATTTGTACCTCCTACCATAACAATACCCCCCAGCATTGAAACCGATACTCCATAAGCAGAAAGATTATCTATCTCTCCAACCTTTTTCCATTGTAATATGGTATCATTATCGGTTGGTATTGGAGTGCAATAGATTGTTTTGTAAAACTCTTTTGCACCACCCTCTGAGGCAGGAACATCAGGAAAATTACAACCGCCCATAAAAAAGAGATGATTTTCTGCGAGACCTGCATACGCTGCCGAAACACCCTTTGCTATATTGCCCGACTCTGCAGGGAAAGAGAAAACTCTTACTCTATCATCTTTTACCTTGGGAGTGCATGATACAAAAAACATCACTGCCAATAGTATAAGGCAGTAATGTTTTTCTCTTTTATTTAGCATTTCAGACATTATCTATTATAAAATATTTAATATGTCATCACACAACATATATGAGCGAATCATCATTCGTGGTATATGGAACGGACCTTTAAAGATATTTCCTTTAGCCGGTTGAGCTACAGTTCCATCGCGATGCAGATATCCATACCACTCTCCAAACTCCTTATCAGGGAAGTGTGCGTATGTCCAATCGCTTATCTGTTTATGCATCTCAAGATATTTTTCATCTTTTGTTGCCAAATATGCGTAGAGAGTTGCAATTATTGCCTCTGTTTGTGGCCACCAGAACTTCATATCTTGCGAATAGTCTTGTGGTGGCAAATTGCGACAATCTTTGAAATTGATTATTCCACCGTATTGCTCGTCCCAACCCCATTTCCACGACCAATCAAGTATAGTTAGAGCTGTTTGGGTTATATCTTTATCCCAATTACGATAACGAGCCTCCTCCAATAGGAACCATGCTGTTTCAATACAATGTCCCGGGTTGATGGTTCGACCGTTTATTGTATCTATTAATTCACCATTTTCGCCTACCATTTCAAGCAGTGCTTCAAATTCAGGGTGAATAAAATATTTTTTCAAATCAGATATTGATTGGGTTATTCTCTCATCAAGTATTGCCGACGGTATTGCCGCACGTATTCTTGATGCAGTATTTATCAATATCATTGTTATTGAGTGTCCTCGTGCTTTTAGAGTGTCAAGATATTTTGGTTCAAGAACTCCTGGTGTCTCAAGGTAATATAATATCCTCTCAAATAGAGTAAGAGCTTTTTCGGCATAATTCTTATCGCCCGATGCAATAGAGTATTCCGACATTGCAATGGCAGCAAAACACTCCGAAAAGAGATAACGACGTTTACGCAACGGTTTGCCATCTTCGGTTACCTCAAAATACATTCTGCCGTCTTTATCAAAGCAGTGTGCTTCAATAAAATTGATACAACTTTTTGAAGCCTCAAGCCAATCGGGATTTTGCTCAATATTGTTATAGGCAAATGCTGAAACAAAACCAAACCTGCCTTGAAACCATACCGATTTTGTGGTATCAATTAATGAGCCGTCACGGTTAAGGCATGTATATACACCGCCATGCTCTTTATCTAAACCATATTTTAGCCAAAATGGCATTATATTCTCTACAAAATCTTTTTTATAGCTATTCTGCCACTCCTTTATATACTCTTTTATGTTCATATTTGTGAAGAATATGTTTAAAATTTATTGCAACGCTCAAAAAATCCGATTGCCTCCAACTCCTGTTTCATCGCAGCCTCTTCCTCATCGGTCATATTGCGGAATGGAGTACGATTTTTACCCAAATCCAATCCTATGAGTTTCATTATACGTTTACCGCCAATAATGTTGCCTCTATAGTGACATATAACATTGATAACCTCTTGTGAGAAGTTTTGGCGTTCGCGAGCCGACTCTATATTTCCATCGTTCCAATCTTTGATTATCCCGACCAATTCTCGTCCGTTATAGTTGGTTGTTCCGCCAATTCCGCCTTGTGCTCCTCCCATTGCAAGCGAAGGCAATATGGTTTCGTCTTGTCCGTGCAACATATCGTATTTGCCATTCTTGTACAAACGGCATTGGTTATACTCATATATACTCTCAAATGTATATTTTATTCCTGCAAAGTTGGGAACTCTTCCGTCAACAGCAGCCAACAACTCTGTCATTGGCAAAAATGCACCATTGAATGCCGGTATATGATAGTAGTAGAATGGTAATTCGGGAGCGCCAGATGCTATCTCCTCAATATATTTAACCAACTCCTCCACTCTTCCTATTTTGGGGAATGGGGGTGCCATTGCTCCAATACCCCAAGCTCCTATCTCTTGCGCGTGACGAGCCAACTCCTTGCTTGATTTTACGCAACAGCTTCCCACATGCACTATAACCTTAAAACCTTCGGGAGCATATTTTATCCACTCCTCGGCAAGTTTTTTACGCTCATCATCGGTAAGCATATAACCTTCGCCCGAAGAGCCGTTTATAAAGACTCCTTGTAATCCGTTTTTATAAAGCATTTGTGCATATGCCTCAATAGGTTCGTAATTTACCTCTCCGTTCTCATAGAAGGGGGTAAATGGGGCATCAATAAGACCTTTAATCTTTTCCATATCTCATATATTTTATTATTCCATATTTACTGTTTTGGGACGCAACATTGTTATCTGTATAAACAATGAAAGAACTGTTACTCCTCCAAGAAGAGCAAAACCTACACCTAATGACAGATTTCCGAGCAGAGTTGTTATAGCTGCTCCTCCGAGCACTCCTGCCATATTGATAAATCCGTATGCTGTTGCCCTTTGGTTAGAGGGTATAAACTGACACAATATAGGCATATTGTTTGTATCAAAGAAACCATATCCTATTCCAAAGCAAAGAATTGCCACTACAACGGCAAAAAGGCTGTTTCCCAACCCCATAAATATAAGCGACGGCACTATCAATGCAAGCCCTATACAACTTGTATATACTCGACCTTTTACGTTTGTCTGCACCCACTTATCCGATAATTTACCGCCTATCATTGCCCCAATAAACGATGCTCCTGCAAGGCTTATAACTGCAATAGGACCTGCATAATTCATAGCTTCGCTTAAATTGATGTTCCAATTGCTGTTAATTACGTTTGCCAACAATTCAGGCAACCAATTCTTTGTTGCCCAACCCGGCATACTTAGGGTTGTAAACACAAACAATACAGCCCAAAATGCCATATTACTGAATACAAGCATTATACTTTTAAGAACACTTGGCTGTGCAACTGAGGAAGTAACGGTTTTTGAACTTTTATCGCGTCCGGGATCGCTTATAAACAGAATAAGCACTATGGCATATACCATTCCAATTAAACCGCATAGCAAGAATACATTCTGCCACTCGAGTTTACTTGAGAATATTGAACCAAAGCCTCCTGCTATTTGTCCGAGATATAATCCAGTCATATGTATTCCTATTGCCATTGAGCGTGTTTTACCGCTATGTATATCGGCTATCAACGAAAGGGCTGCAGGGATATAGAGAGCTTCGCTAAATCCCATTATTGCACGGAGTGCGTAAAGTTCTTTGTAAGTATCAACGTATCCCATAAGGAATGTTACTGCCGACCATACAAAAAGACTGCCTACTATAAGCCATTTACGGTTTAGACGGTCAGCAATGGCTCCTGACACGGGGCTCATCAGACCATATATCCACATAAAGGCAGCCATAAGCGCTCCCCAACCCCATGGACCTGTGTAACTTGTTGCAACTTCAATTATATCTTCTGACATTGCATAGCGCATGGTGCTAAGCATCTGCCTGTCCATATAGTTAAGGAATGCCACTCCCGACAACAGAACCACAACCAACCATGGATAATACTTCTTATCTTTCATATATCTTTATCTAAAAAAACAAAGCCCCGAATGAGCATTCGAGACTTTATAAACGTTTGAATTCACTCATCTGAGTGCAAACTTAAAAATTGTTTATCTATTTTGCAAATTATTCAAAACTTAAAAACTAACTACAAAATCTGCTCCAAATGTTATGGGGCGACCACGTTCAACAAACGCCGACTGCGACATTACATCGGTTGCGTTCATTGTCTCAAAATAGAATGAGTTATAATTGGTTGCAGTTAGGTTTTTACCCCATAGTTTTAGAGTAAAATCCGACTTTTTGAAACTTACTGCACCATCTAACAATCCGTAAAAGTTTTGCCATACATCATTAGCCTCGGTCCAATATATACGACCACGACCTGTCATTCCCAAATCAAACACCACTTCGTCAAGGAACTTTTTGTTCACTTGCAATGCATACGATGCGTTCAACGCAAGGTTATGAGCAGGAGCAAAGGGTACAAAGTTGTTTTGGTACGACTTCTTGCCATCAAAATTCTCTCTGAAAATTGCGTGTGTATAGCCGTAAGATGCCGAGAACACCAACTCTTTTAGCGGAGCATATCGCAACGATGCCTCTACTCCCGTACTATGTGTACGACCTGAGTTTTTTGTTACCCTGCCAAAGCCCTCTACAACAGAAATTTGTTGGTCTTTGCAATCAATAAAGAAGACAGCGACATCAAAAGCCACTTTCTTATCGGCTAAATCGTAGTGAAGACCTAACTCATAGTTCCAGCTATGCTCAGGGGCGTAACTAATCATTGAGTTTACATCAGTTTCTGCCATCATTGCAGGGGGCAACATTGATGCATAGTTACCAATTGCACCCTTTATCATTTCGTTACGAATTATATTTGAAAAGGCTTGAAAATTATATCCCCCCGAACGATATCCGCGTGCAACTGAAGCGTAAGTGTATAGTGATGAATTTACTTTATACTCCACTTCAAAACGTGGTAAAAATTCAAGAGCGTCCATACTCTCATTACCTTCAACTGAAAGAGCAACATCTATTGGTTGGTTTATTGGAATAGGGAAAGGCATTCCCGGAACCTGCATTGAGCCGACTATTGCTCCTGTCATATTTCGGGTTGATGCCGTATAATGTTTTAATTTTGTCTTCTCATACTCCAAACGCAAACCTACGGTTAATGACAACCCCTCTGTAAAAAGGTTATTATATGTTGCTTGTGTATAGCCAGCAACTCCCCACGATGGTGTTTTATATAATCCGTCAACGCATAGAGGAGAACTCTTATCAAGTTGTAGTGATAAATTTTTAGGACCCCTAAAGCCGGGACGCGACGATATTTGCGAATACATAGTATTGAAAGGACTCTCAACCATATTCTGTAGCCCCTCGTCATAGAATGTTACAGGGCCTTTGGTTCTTATATGAGAATAGAAACCATATACACCTGCCAACCAATCCCAACCGCGTTTTGTTTTTGGCGATTTAACAACAACCTCTTGTGTTACGGAGTTTTGTTTTTGCATCTGTTGCAGTGTGAAATCACGAACAGGAGTAAAGTCCTGGTCAAGATTCATATCGTCGGTCAAAAACTGATAACTTGTTACTGAGTTCAACAAGAATTTATCATGTTTATAGGCAACCTTAAATGACGAAACCGAAAGGTTACGTTTGTATCCTGCCTTATCGTTATAACTTATTGGCAAAACCTCTTGGCTTTGTTTATTATACTCTCTGTAGGGATAACCATCTTGGTTGCTATACTCATACGATGATGATAGAGTTATATCCAACGCAGAGTTTGGACGGAACTGAAATTTGACGTTTGCCCCTGCCGACTCCTCTGTTCCACAATCTTTATCGAGATACTCATTTACAAAATATCCGTCATGCGAATTATAATTAGCCGATACCGAAAGAGCAAACTTATCACTTATTTTTTTGCGATAAGAGATATTACCTCCGTAAGTATCGTAATTGCCTAATGTAGCCTTTGCTTTAAAGCCCTCTTTCTCAAACGGAGAGAGTGTGTATATATTTATCAATCCCGCCATTGAGTTGCGACCAAACAGAGTGCTTTGAGGACCACGGAACACCTCTATTTTTGAGATATCGATAAAATCGAAATCAAAAGAGCTTTTATCAACATACGATACATCATCAACGTATAACCCTACTGCCGGAGAGTTTATTCGAGAACCTATACCTCTGACATACATTGCCGATATTAGTTTTGTTCCATAATCAGGAACATAAAAGTTAGGAACAATAGATGATAAATCTTTTATTGATACCAATTGTCGCTCCTCAACCTCTTTTGCTCCTATTATTGAGACAGAGCCGGGGAAGGTAGATAGTGGCATATTGGTTTTAGGATTTGATATTATCTCTACTGCATCTAAATTGACACTGTATTGTATTGAATCGGGAAGAGCCTCTACATTTACGTTGGTGGCATTTACCGAAACTGTTGCAACAACAAATAATAACAGAATTATCACTTTTAAATTTTTCATCTTTTACTAATTATTTTAACGGTTGCAAAATTACTCTCTACTATGGTGCCGGTCAACTATCATTTATTATAGTTTTATATTAAGGTTAAATGTATTACTTTTGTAACGTAAACATTTTATTATGCACAATCACCCCTCACATATAGCTGTAATACATCAAAATTCGCTTTGTTGCCTTGCCATGCGTACTATCTTAAATGATATTATGCCTTTTATGGGAGCAATGGGGGGCATTGAGATTGTATCGTTCAGCAATATTGATGAGCTAACCGAAGAGTACCGTAATAAAATATTCCTATACTTTGTATCGGGAGAGATTGTTTGTGAAAACTTGCAATACTTCTCTCAAATTGTACGAAGATGTATTGTATTAAACGAGGGAGAGGAGTTTACACACAAAGAGTTTAAGCATATAAATATTTTACTCCCTGAACGTGAATTGATTAAGAGTTTGCTTACAATTCACAATCACACACATCATTCACATTCACCACACCACACAGAAAAGCCCCAAGAGGAGAGTTTGTCTCTTCGCGAAAAAGAGGTACTTGAACTTATTGTTAAAGGATATATTAACAAGGAGATTGCCGACAGGCTTAACATCTCTACCTCAACCGTTATTTTTCACCGAAAGAACATCTGCGAAAGGGTTGGTTCAAAATCAATCGGTCGCCTTACCATTTATGCCGTCATGAACGGTATTGTTGATTTAAGAGAACTTTAGTTTAGATGTTAGTTAACGAGTTGTCAGTATTATTAGCCCTATTGGACTAATTAGTCGTATAAAAGGAACGGGGCTGGTTGCAGAATTTTGCAACTCAACTTATCTGATTATCAATATCTTAATGTAGGGACACACGATCGTGTGTCCGAAAGAATAGTCAACCAAAATCGGGGAAATACATGATGCTCTTTTCGGCGAGGCTGTGTCTTTTTTATTTGTATTTTGACACAGCCTCCTACATATATGCAAAAATATGCTAATTTTATTTAAGATACAATAGCGGCAACTACGGGGGGGGGTAAATTACTGATTTACAACTACTTGACAGTGTTATTTTTTAAGATGTTAGTATTAGACCTATTAGCCCAATTGGTCTAATTAGTCGTATTAAAGAGAAACGAAGTTGCAACCAACAACTAACTAATCTGCGAGTAAGCGAGGGTAAAATAAGTTTACTTAAACTTTGCCGAGCGTGAGCAGATTCAACGA